>NZ_BAAAMU010000153.1:0-24009 GCF_039529435.1 Nonomuraea maheshkhaliensis | reverse complement strand
TGTTCCTGGCCGAGAAGACGGTCAAGAACTACGTCTCCAACCTCCTGGCCAAGCTCAGCATGCAGCGTCGCACCCAGGCCGCCGCGCTCTCCGCCCGCCTGCGCGCGGGACGCGCCGGCTGACGGGGACCCCGGCTCACTCCACCGTGAAGACGAAGCGGTGCGCGCCTGAGGGGATTCGGGCCGTCAGGCGTACGCGGTGGATCGTCTCGTGCTCGCCGCGGTGGCCGCGTACGTCCCGTTCCTCGGCCTGGGCCCGCCATCCGGGCGGGACCGCGAGCGCGAGCGGCCCCCAGCTCACCCGTCCCGGCGCCACGGACGGGCGGACGCGGGAGACGAACAGCTCCTCCACCAGCGCGTCGCCGGTGCTGAGCGCGAAGGCGTCCTCCAGTTCCAGCCGCCCGGCCCGCCAGCGGAACGTGCGGACGAGCCGGTCGAGCGCGGGGGCGTCGTAGGCGGCGGTGAGGTCGAGCGCGAACGTCAGCGCGCCGTCGCCGGCGGCGGCCGCGGCGACCCCGGCCCGGCGGCCCGGGCCCGGCAACTGGCCGGCGCCGTCGATCAGGGGGACGGAGTGCCATTCCGCCGAGGCGTGGGGCACCTGGTAGCGGCCCTCGCGGAAGTAGTCGCGGGTGTACTCGGGCGCGCCGAGGTCGTCGAGCAGCGCCCGCCCGTGGCCGCGCAGCACGAAGTGGCCGAGGTCGAGGTGGTTGTGCGGCTCGTCGTTGTGGCCGCCCTTGGCGGCGAAGGCGGTGCCGCCCGACCTGGCCACCACGATCGCCGCGTCCGGCAGGTACGAGTACGGCTCCGGGCCCGCTTCCTGGATGTCCTCCGACCACCACAGCGTGCGGCTCAGATGGGCCCACCGGTAGCAGGGGTCGTCGTGGAAGGACGGCTCGCCGGTGCGGACCGGCAGGGGGACGCCGAGGCGGCCGGACAGGCGGCACAGCAGCCCCAGGGGGTAGACGCCCTCACCGTGCGCGTCGGCGAAGGCGGGCCTGGCGCCGTCGCCGAGGTCGATCCTGGCCGGGTAGGCGGCCATCTCCCGTACGTGCGGATCGTCCAGCAGGTCCTCCCCGGTGTGCTCGCGCAGCGCCTCGGCGAAGTAGGTGAAGTAGCCGAATCCGTAGCTCCAGTAGTCCGGCCCCTCCAGGCAGGCACCGTCCCGGCCCGCGCCCGACAGGAACGCCTCCATGGCCGCGCGCAGCCGGGGCAGCAGCGCGGGCAGGCAGGGCGAGCCGAGGGCGAGCGCGGCCAGGCCGGCGGCCCCGGCGCAGACGGCCGGCCAGTTGTGCCGGGCGCTCTCCCACCACATGGGCGCCGGATCGGCATGAAGAGGACGCAGCACCCTGCGGTCCACCTCGTCCCGGACGCGGGCCAGGACGCGGGGGTCGGCAAGGCCGTCGAGCAGGGCGGCGGCCTCGGCCAGAGCGTGGCCGGTCTCGGCGGCGAACAGGTCCACGAACGTGTCCGGCGGGCGGTCCCGCGGCTCGTGGGCCGGCAGGACCCAGGTGCGCTCGTCGCACACCGACCACAGCAGGTCGTCCAGCGCCGGGTCGGGCCGGCCGTCGAGGTGCGCGGCCAGGACGAGAGCGGCCAGCCGGCGGCGGCGTTCGAAATAGACGCGCTCGTACCCCTGCCGCTCGCCGGTGTCGGCGAAACGGCGCCAGAGCGTGAAGGTGAGCTCGGGGGCCGGGACGGAGCGGGCCCGGTCGGCCTCCGCGCGGATCTCGCGGACCATCCGGCCGAGACCGGCCTGCCGGGGGGTGGGGATGGCGGTCATGAGTCCTTCCAGGTCACGGCGCGCCGGCCGCTTCGGTCCACGGCGTCCGCCTCGCGGCACCCAACGTAACCGGTCCTGGCCCGCTCAGCGCGGTCGTACCAGGGGAAATTGTCTCGCGACCGGCGGCGGCCCCGGATAGATTCGCTGGTGTGCACGAACCCCTCGAGATCGCGTGTGACGAGTCCGGCGCGGAGGGCGAGAAGCTCATCGGCGGCAACACCGACACGTTCGCGCACGCCAGCGTGCTGATGGACGCCGAGACGGCGCTGGCCTGCGTCGCGGAGCTGCGCGTGCGGGCGCCCACGCCCGCCTCCGAATACGCCGCGGGGCACGTGCTGCGCGACAAGCACCGGCCGGCGCTGCTGTGGCTGCTCAGCCCGAGCGGGCCGGTGCTCGGCAACGTGCGCGTGTTCCTCACCGACAAGACCTTCTACCTGGTGGGCAAGGTCGCCGGGCTGCTCCAGGACGACCACGCGCCGCGCATCGGCCTCGACCCGGCCGCCGTGGCCACGGCGCTGACCCTCTACCGGGAGGGCCCGCGGGCGTTCGGCGCCGAGCGGTGGGCGGCCTTCCTCGACTCCTTCAACTACCTGCTGCGGGCCAAGAACGGCCAGGGGGTCGTCACGTCGGTCGAGGAGACGTACGGGCTGGTCGACGAGCTGCGCGGGGCCGGCGGCGCGGCGGGGGCGATCATGGAGTCGCTGTGGCGGTCGCGGGCGCGGGCCGAGGCGTTCAGGGAACGGCTGCTCGACGATCCCTACGTGTTCCCCGCGCTCGACCCGCTCATCCCGGCGATCGTCCGGGCGGTGACCTACTGGGGCGCGGGCGGCGGCCCCGTCACGGTCGTGCACGACCGGCAGACCACGCTGACCGACGAGCGCGTCGCGCAGATGCGCGAGATCGCCGGTGGCCGGATGGCCGGGCTGCGGCTGGTCGACTCGGAGCTGGACGAGCGGGTGCAGGTCGCCGACGTGATGGCGGGCGTGGTCCGCAAGGTGGCCGCCGACGAGCTGCACGGCCGCGGCGATCCCGTGCTGACCGAGCTGATCCGCCCGTACGTGGATCCTGAGTCGATCTGGGGTGCGCCCGGCCTGGCCCCCGACCAGGTCATGTCCCGGTAAACAGGGCCACCCCACCTCTATCGTCACGATACGCGTCGTTAGAGTGACTTATTGTGAACAACTCTAAGCAAGTAGAGATATCCTGGCCGAGCCTCGGCATCACCGTGGCCGCCGAACTCGACCAGCGCAACCCCGCCCTGGCCCAGTGCCTTTGGGACGCGCTGCCCTACCGCAGCCTGCAAGGACACGCCCTGGTCGCCGGGTACCACCTGTACCACCTGGCCCCGGTGCACTCCCTGCTGCACACCGACGCCGAATACCGGGTGGACCGGCGTACGGTGCCCGACGGCACGCTGTTCTGCTCGCGGCTGCAGCACCTCGGCATCAAGTACGGCGAGCTGACCGAGCCCATGACCGCCACCCCGGTCGGCCTGGTCGCCGAGAACGACCTCGACGCCCTCGCCGAGGCCGGCCGCGAGGTGTGGCGTTCGGTCTACACCACCAAGGAGCCGGTCATCGCCGAGGTCCGGCGGGCCGGCCAGAGCGGCGGCCACGAGCTGCCCCGCCTGCCCATCGGCGACCCCGAGCTCAACCGGCTCGTCACCGAGGTGCACGCCGAGACCCAGCGCATCTGGCTGGAGCCGCCCCAGGAGCTGCTCGACCTGCACGAGGGCCGCATCCCCTCGGGCGCGGGCAGCTACGACACGGTGCTGACCACGCTGCTGTTCGTCAACGGCGAGACCCGGCCGCTCGGCTACAGCTGCTACGGCGGGCTCGTCCGCGCCGCCCTCGACGGCATGCCGATGCCCTGGCTGCGCCAGATGACCCGGCAGCTCGCCCACACTCCGGCCGAGTTCCTCGGCTACTGCGGCCTCGACCGGCTGTGGGACTTCACCCAGCGGCTGCTGGCGGGGCTGGAGCGCCTCGACAGCCACGAGGACTTCGTCGCGGTGATGGCCCACATGGCCCTCTACTGCAACTGCCTGGGCGGGTGGAACCTGCACCTGTTCCCGTGGCAGGCCGGTGAGAACCTGCGCAAACTGCAGGCCCCCGCATGAGCCGCGACTCGCGCGTGGTGGTGATCGGCGGCGGCGTGATCGGGCTGTCGATCGCCTTCCACCTGGCCGAGGCCGGGGTCGACGTGACGCTGCTGGAGCGGGGCACGCTCGGCTCCGGCGCGTCCAGGGCCACCGCCGACGTCGTGCGCTCCTACTTCGCCGGCAACCCGGTCAGCTCGGCGCTGGCCGTACGCAGCCTCGACGCCTACCGGGCCTTTCCCAGCAGGCCGGGCACCGAGCTGCCGCTGCGGCAGGTCGGCTACCTGGTGCTGTTCTCCGAGCCCGAGCAGGTCGCGGCGTTCGAGGCCGACCTGCCCGCCCAGCGGGCGGCCGGGGTGGACGTCGGCCTGATCGGGGTCGAGGAGGCCAGGGAACGCAACCCGCTCATCGGCGACGTGCCGCTGGTCGCCGCGGCGTACTCGCCCGACGCCTACATCTCCGACACCACCGCCATCGTCACGGCCTACGCCCGCGCCGCCGAGCAGGCCGGGGCGGCGCTGCGCACCGGCTGCGCGGTCACCGCCATCGACGCCGAGGCCGGTCGCATCCAGACCGCCGACGGCGAGATCTCCGCCGACGCCATCGTGTGCGCGGCCGGCGCCTGGTCGGCCGCGCTCGTCCGGTGCGCGGGCGTGGACATGCCGCTCACCGACCCGATCGAGCAGGAGCTGCTCACCACCGACCCGCTCCCGCCCGCCACTCCGGACATCCCGGTCACCCTGCACGCCGCCACCGGCCTGCTGGTACGGCTGCGCGGCGACCGGCTGCTCATCGGCATGGGCTATCCGGGCCCCGACCGCGAGTCGTGGCGGCGTGAGGTGGCCGAACGGCTGGCGGAGACGTACCCGAGCCTGGCCGGGCTCGCCCTGCACACCGCCGTCACCGGGCTGCGCGACGCCAGCCCCGACAAGACCGCCTTCATCGGGCACCGGCCGGGCCCGCCGGCCTTCCTGTACGCGACCGGCTTCTCCGGCCACGGCCTGTGCAACGCCCCGGCCGCCGGCGAGCTCGTCCGCGACCTCTACCTCGACCAGGACCCCGGCATGGACGTGGCCGCGCTGGCGGTCAGCGCGAAAAGGACGGGATGAGGCACAGATGACCGACGACAGCCGCTTCATCCTCGACCCGGCCACCGCCGACCTGCACGGAGACAACGAGCGGCTGCGTGAGGCAGGCCCGCTCGTGCCCGTGACCGCGGAGGGCGTGCGGGCCTGGGCCGCCACCGACTACGCCACGCTGATGGCCGTGCTGACCCACCCGGACATGTCCAGGGAGCTGCACCACTGGGCGGACCGGCACACGCTGCCGCCGGGCACGGCCATCGACCGCATCGTCACCGACACGTCCATGCTCAACGCCGAGGGCGAACGTCACCGCCGGCTGCGCATGCCGCTGACCGCCGCCTTCTCGCAGCGCCGCCTGAACGGGCTGCGCCCGCGCATCGAGGAGCTCACCGCCAGGCTGATCGACCGGCTGGCGAGCCTGCCCGCGGACGCGCCGGTGGACCTGCGGCTGGAGTTCGCCTATCCGCTGCCGCGCGAGGTCATCTCCGAGCTGATCGGCATCCCGGCCGCCCACCAGGACGATCTGCACCGGCTCAGCGACGCCATCGCCCAGGTCGGCGGCCTGGAGGACTCGCCCGCCCTGCGCAGGGAGCTGCGCGAGCTGCTCGACCGGATCATCGAGGAGCGCCGCGGCACGCCCGGCGAGGACCTCATCACCGACCTGTTCGAGCTGCACGAGAAGGACGGCGGGCGGCTGTCGGAGGACGAGCTGTTCGCCACGATCGAGCTGCTGTTCATCGCCGGCCACGTGACGACCGTCAACCTGATCACCAACGCCATCCGCGTCCTGCTCAGCGAGCCGGACCAGCTGGAGCTGCTGCGCTCGGGGCGCTGCCCCTACAGCGCGGCCGTGGAGGAGACGCTGCGATGGGACTCCCCCATCGCGTACTTCCCCATGCGCTACGCCGTGCGCGACGTCGAGATCGACGGCGTGCGGCTGCGCGGCGGCGAGCCGGTGCTGGCCTGCTTCGCCTCCGCCGGGCGCGATCCGGGCCAGTACGAGCGGGCGGAGGTCTTCGACATCACCCGGCCGCAGGTCACGCACCTGGCTTTCGGGCACGGGCCGCACTTCTGCCTCGGCGCGCCATTGGCCAGGCTGGAGGGCGAGATCGCGCTCAAGGCGCTGTTCACGGCGTTCCCGGCGATGAAGCCGGTCGCGTTGCCGGAGGAGCTGCCGCCGCTGGACACGCTGCTGGGCAACAGCGTCCGTACGATGCCGGTCATCCTGGGCCCGCGCGCCCGCTGACCGGCCGGCGCGGGGAGCTTCCCCGCGCCTTCCTCCCCCCGCCCGCCGCCTTGCTCAGCCGGTACGGGCTGTTTTGTCGTAGTGGCGCAGGAACAGCTCCTCCAGCGTCGGAGGCCGGCTGATCAGGCCGCGAACTCCGGCCCGCGTCAGCCGGCGCAGCGCCGGGTCCAGCGCCGCGGCCTCCACGGTGAACCGCACCCGCCCGCCCCCAGTGCTCGTCTCAGCGCTCATCTCGGTGCTGAGGTCGTGCACGCCCGGCAGCTCGGCCAGGCCGTCGGGCGGGCCGGCCAGCTCCGCCTCGATCGAGGTGCGGGCCAGCCGGCGCAGCCCCTCCAGCGTGCCCGTCTCGACCGTGCGGCCGTCGCGCACGATCGTCACCCGGTCGCACAGCGCCTCGACCTCCGCCAGGATGTGGCTGGACAGCAGCACCGTACGGTCGCCGCGCCGCCGCTCCTCCCTGACGCAGTCGCGGAACACCTCCTCCATCAGCGGGTCGAGACCGGAGGTGGGCTCGTCCAGGATGAGCAGCTCGGCACCGGAGGCCAGCGCCGCGACCAGCGCCACCTTCTGCCGGTTGCCCTTGGAGTAGGCGTGGCCCTTCTTGCGCGGGTCGAGGTCGAAGCGTTCCAGCAGCTCCGC
Source organism: Nonomuraea maheshkhaliensis (assembly GCF_039529435.1). Taxonomy (NCBI): domain Bacteria; kingdom Bacillati; phylum Actinomycetota; class Actinomycetes; order Streptosporangiales; family Streptosporangiaceae; genus Nonomuraea; species Nonomuraea maheshkhaliensis. The sequence continues at coordinate 17,162 of NZ_BAAAMU010000153.1, read as the reverse complement.
CCTGCGCCGCCGGTCGAGGCCGCCGCGCAGCCGGCCGAGCAGGTCGATGGCCTCCCCGCCGGACAGGCCAGGCCACAGCGTCACGTCGCCCGGCACGTACGCCAGCCGCCGGTGCAGCTCGGCCGCCTCCGCCCACGGGTCGCCGCCCAGCAGCCGCGCGGTGCCGGCGTCGGCGCGGAGCAGCCCGAGCAGGATCCGGATCGTGGTGCTCTTGCCCGCTCCGTTGGGCCCGAGAAAGCCGTGCACCTCCCCCGCCCGCACGGCGAGGTCGAGCCCGTCGAGCGCGGTGGTCCTGCCGAAAGCCTTGCGCAGGCCCGAGACGGCGATGGCGTCGGTCATGACGCGACTCCTCATGTGGCTCCTCATGCTGCTCCTCACGCGGTCCTCCCCCGGTCGAGCGCGGCCCTGGCGCGGGCGGCCTCCTCGGGGGTGAGCAGGGGGTGGGAATGGATGTCCAGCAGTGCCCGCAGCAGCTTGTCCTGGCCTTCGGCGCTGTCGATCCCGGCGCCCATGCCCCGCTCGACGAGCTGCGACAGCACGGTGGGCGCCAGCGCCATCGCGGCCAGCACCGCCGCGCGGGTGCGCGGGTCGACGTCGGGCGGCTCGGGCCGGCCCTTGTCGGCCTCGGCCAGCCACCGCTCCCCGATGCGCACCATCTCGTCGAAGAACGGCGACGCCCAGCCCTCCGACAGCGCCCGCGCGAGGTAGCGCCGGTAGGGCCCCATGACGGCGACCGGGTTGAACCCGACCGGCGGCTGCTGCCCGGCCTGCTCGTGCAGGCGGTGCATGGTCTTCGTCAGGTGCTCGTCGCACGCCTCGCGCAGCGCCTGCTTGGAGCCGAAGTGGTGCCGTACCAGGCCCGGCGAGACGCCGGCGGTCTCGGCGATGCCGCGGATGGTGGCCCGCTCGTAGCCGTGCTCGCCGATGTGGCGCAGCGCCGCGTCCCTGATCCGGGCACGCGCCGTGAGGTCCGCTGGGTCCGGTGCGGTCGTCAACCCCACCCCTCCTGTCCGCCCGTACAACATGCTGTTCGTACGGAGAGCAGACTATACCTACGTATAGCCGGTGTCGAACGGGCGCCCCCGATCGCGCACAAGCGGCGATACCGTTCTACGCTCCAGTGACGACGATTGGAGCCTGACGCCGTGCCACAGCCCGACCTGCCACCGGCCAGCGCGCCCATGCGCCTGGCCACCACCATCCGCCCCTACGACTGGGGCTCGGTCACCGCCCTGCCGCGCCTGTTCGGCACGGAGCCGACCGGGAAACCGCAGGCCGAACTCTGGATGGGCGCCCATCCAGGCGCCCCATCGACCGTCGGGGACGTCCCGCTCGGCGACCTCATCGCCCGCGACCCCACCGCCACGCTCGGCGCGCGCACCGCCGCCAGGTTCGGCCCCGAACTGCCCTACCTGCTCAAGGTCCTGGCCATCGAACGCCCGCTCTCCCTCCAGGTCCACCCCACGAGCGAGCAGGCCGCGGCCGGGTACGCCGGCGAGAACGCGCGCGGGATCCCGCTCGACGACTTCGCCCGCACGTACAAGGACGCCTCACACAAGCCCGAGATGGTCTGCGCCCTCACCCCCTTCCACGGCCTGTGCGGCTTCCGCGCGCCCGCGTCCGCCGCCGGCCTGCTCGACCGGCTCGGCGTGCCCGGCCTGCGGCCCTGGATCGACACGCTGACGAGCGGCGAGCCCGCGCGGGCGGTGCGCACCGTGTTCGCCGAGATGCTCGGCGAGGCCGCGCGCCCCCTGCGCGACCTGATCGAGCGGGCGCTGCTCGGCTCGGCCGAACCCGGCCTGGCCGCCTACGGCGACATCGCCCGCGCCTACCCCGGCGATCCCGGCATCACCGCCGCCCTCCTGCTCAACCACGTCGAACTGGAGCCCGGCCAGGCCCTCTATCTCGGCGCCGGAGTGCCGCACGCCTATCTCGGCGGCATCGGCGTCGAGATCATGGCCAACTCCGACAACGTCCTGCGCTGCGGCCTGACCTCCAAGCACGTGGACGTGGCCGAGCTGATGCGCGTCGTCGAGTTCGGCCCGTCCGAGCCGTTCCTGGTCGAGCCCGAACGCGACACCCCCGGCGCGTACGACTACCGCCCCCCTGCCCCCGAGTTCGCCCTCACCCGCTACGAGCCGGCCGGCGAGAGCGCCTACGAGCTGGCCGGGGGCGTACCGCGGATCGTGCTCTGCGTGGAGGGCGAGACCCGACTCGGCGACGACCTGACGCTGCGGCCGGGCGAGTCCGCCTTCGTGCCCGCCGCCGCTTCGGCGCGCCTTTCCGGCAAGGGCACCGCCTACGGCGCCCGGCCGGGCGCCTTTACCATGTAGATTCGCTGGGGGGAGCAGGCCGGTCAGCGCAGGCGGCGGAGCAGGAGCAGGTTGTCCGTGCGCGTGGCCGGCCGCCCCTCCAGGTCGTTCTGCACGCGCTCGTGCTCCTCGCTGCGCAGCACCTCCCACTCGCCCTCCTCCGGCTCCAGCGAGTCGAACACCTCCCGCGGCGTCGGGAAGTGCACGCCGGGGATCGGGTCGGGGTGCCACGACGGCCAGCCCGCGTGCCCGGCGACCAGCAGCACGCCGCCGGGCGCGACGGCCTCGGCGGCCCTGCGCAGGATCTTCTCGCGCGGCATGTCGACCAGGGAGTGCAGGAAGCAGGCCGAGACCAGGTCGAAGGCGCCCTCGGGGAAGGAGGCGGCGAGGTCGTGCCGCTGCCAGTCGATCCGGTCCGCCACTCCGGCCCGGTCGGCGGGCTCGGCGGCGCGGCGCAGGGCGACGCCCGAGACGTCGGCGGCGGTGACCCGCCAGCCCCGGCCGGGCAGCCAGATCGCGTCCCCGCCCTCGCCGCTGCCCAGGTCCAGCGCCCGGCCCGGCGGCAGATCGGAGACCTCGCGGACGAGCACCGCGTTGGGCTCGCCGCTCCAGATCTGGCCGCTCTCGGTGTAGCGGGCGTCCCAGTGCCGCTCCAGGGCCTCGGTGCGGCGGGCGGCGACGGCCTCGCGAGTCTCCTGCGCGACCAGGTCGGCGTTGATCGCCGCCCCGGCGCGCACACCGGCGGCCGCGGCGGCGACAACCTGGTCGATCACGCTGGTCACGTTGCCCGCCACCCACACGCCCGGCACCGCGGTCTCCCCCATCGGCCCCGACGGCACGTACACGCCGAGGACGTGCCCGCCCACCTCCTGCTCGGCCGTCTCCAGCCCGAGCCCCTCCAGCAGCTCGGTCCGGCCGGTCATCCGCGGGGCGACGGCCAGCGCCTGGCAGGGCACCTCACCGCCGGCGGCCAGCCGCACGCCGCTCAGCCTGCCACCGGTCACCGCCAGCCCGGCCACCTCGCCCTCGACCACCGTGACGCCCCTGGCGGCGAGCTGCTCGCGCGCCTCCTCCCCCGGCTCGGGGCCGGTGTGCAGGTAGAGGGTCACGTCCTGGCTCAGCTGGCGCCACAGCAGGGCCTGGTGCGTGGCGAGCGGCCCGGTGTTGAGCACGCCGATGACCCGGTCGCGCACCTCCCAGCCGTGGCAGTACGGGCAGTGCAGCACGTCTTTGCCCCACAGCTCGGCCAGGCCGGCCACCGGCGGCAGCTCGTCCACCAGGCCGGTGGTCACCAGCAGCCGGCCCGCCTCGACCGCGGAGCCGTCGCCGAGGACGACGCGGAAGCGCCCGTCGCCGGTCCGCTCCGCCTTCTCCACCGTGCCCGTCACCACCTCGCCGCCGTAGCCGGCCACCTCCTCGCGGCCGGCGGCGAGCAGCTCACGCGGCGGCACGCCCTCGTGCCCCAGGTACGTGTGCACGCCCGAGGCCGGGGCGTTGCGCGGGCTGCCCGCGTCGATCACCAGCACCTTGCGCCGCGCCCGGCCCAGCGTGAGCGCCCCGCTCAGCCCGGCGGCCCCGCCGCCGATCACCACCACGTCGTATGTCGCGTCCATCGCCCGTTTCCTCTCGAACGCATGCTGTTGCCCGTCACTCTCCGCCCGCCGGGCCCGGTTTGACAAAGTCCGTTGCCGAAATGGCAATCTGGAGCACATGGAACTCGATGAGGTGCTGCGGGCGGTCGGCCCCCGGCTGAAGGCGCTGCGGCAGAAGCGGGACACGACGCTGGCGCAGCTGTCCAAGAGCACCGGCATCTCGGTCAGCACGCTGTCGCGGCTGGAGTCGGGTGGCCGCAAGCCCACCCTGGAGCTGTTGCTCCTGCTGGCCAGGGCCTACCACGTACAGCTCGACGAGCTGATCGACGCCCCGATCACCGGCGACCCCCGGGTGCACATGACGCCGATCAAGCAGCACGGGATGACGTACATCCCGCTGAGCCGGCGGCCGGGCGGGATGCAGGCGTACAAGCAGATCTATCCGCCGCGCTGGCCGGGCTACGTTCCCGAGCAGCAGGTCCACGAGGGGTATGAGTGGCTTTACGTGCTGTCGGGGCGGTTGCGGCTGCTGCTCGGGCAGCATGACGTGACGCTGGAGGCGGGTGAGGTGGCGGAGTTCGACACGCGGACGCCGCACGCGTTCGTCAACCCGGACGACGAGCCCGGCGAGGTGCTGGCGCTGTTCGGGCCGCAGGGCGAGCGCATGCACGTGCGCGCCCGCCCCGCCGCCAAGTGAGCCGACCGCCGGTCAGCCCGCCGCCGGCCGACTCGCCACCGGTCAGCCCGGCACCGATCTGCCCGGCACTGGTCCGCTCGGCACCGGTCAGCGGCTTATCACGGTGAGGTCGAGGGCGGCCAGGCGGTCCGGGTCGGCCAGGATGTCGATCTCGACGATGCGCCCGTTCTCGATCGTGAAGCTCATCACCGCCGACGGCCGGCCGTCGATGGTGTTGACCAGGCCCGCCTGGCCGTTGACCAGCGCCGGATGCGCCGACGACGGCGAATGGCGGCGGAACGTGACCGCCTGCCCGGCCACCTGCTGCGCGCCGCGCAGCTCCGCGTAGCCGCCTCCGGCCGCCACGCCCACCTTGGCCCGGGGGCCCGCGGCCTCGGCCAGCGCGCCCGCGTCGACCCGCAGCACCACGTCCGGGTCGAGCACGGCGACCAGCGCGGTCAGGTCGCCCCGGTGCGCGGCGGCCACGAACGCCTCGACGACCTCCCGCTGCCTGGCCATGTCGGGGTCGGGCACCGGCGCCGACCCGCGCACGCGCCGCCGCGCCCGGCTGGCCAGCTGCCTGGCGGCGGCGGGCGAGCGTCCCACGAGCGGCGCGATCTCCTCGAACGGCACCGCGAACATGTCGTGCAGCACGAACGCCAGCCGCTCGGCCGGGGTGAGCGACTCCAGCACCACCAGCAGCGCCAGCCCGACGGAGTCGGCGACCAGGGCCGCCTGCTCTGGGTCGAGGCCGTCGGGCGGGCTCACCACCGGGTCGGGCAGGCGCGTCTCAAGGGGCTCCTCGCGGCGCGAGGTGCGGGTGCGCAGCATGTCGAGGCACACCCGCCCGACGACCGTGGTGAGCCAGCCGGCCAGGTTCTCCACGTCGCCCGCGCCGGCCCTGCTGAGCCGCAGCCACGCCTCCTGCACGGCGTCGTCGGCCTCGCTGAGCGAGCCCAGCATCCGGTACGCCACCGCTTTCAGGTGTCCCCGATGCTCCTCGAACCGGCCGGCCAGGAAATCGTTGTCGTTCATGGGGTCCTACCTCGTCATCGCGATCCTTCACCGCATTGACGTTCCCGGCCGTCCAGATGTGACGGGCCTGAGGTGACAGGCCCGATGGGACAGGCTCGATGGGACGGGCGGGAGTGGCGGCCACCGGCGGAAGTGCCGGGGCGGGCCCGCACCATGATTCCAAGGGCCCACCGCCGCTGGAACGCGGCCCCGACGAAGGCGAGCCCGCGCGGGTGGGCGGGGCGTCGCGGGTGGGCGGGGCGTCACGGTGGGCCGCGTGGGCGTGCCGCTTCGGGCGGGGTGCGTGGGCGTGACGCGCGGGCGATCAGCGTGCGGGAGGCGTGGAGAGCGCCTAAAGTCCCTGTGCTGCGGGGGTGTTCACCGCCGCCTGAGGTGATCGCGCTGTCGGAGGGTGGATGCTGCCGGGGGGTAGGCGATGGGGCTGGTGACGGGCTGGGTGGTGCGGCAGGTGCGGCTGTACCGGCCGGACGGCAACCCGCTGCGGCGGCGCTCCGATCGCCTGGAGGGGGCGGGGCTGCTGGTGGCGGCGTTCCTGGTGCTGCTGAGCATCTGGCCGGCGGTGACCGGGGCGCGGCAGGCGTACACGGAGGCGCTGGCGGAGGCCGCGGAACGGCGGCAGGTCACCGCCACCCTGCTGGAGGACACGCCCCCGCCACAGCCGTCCTTCGGCGCACTAGCGGGCTACGTGACGGACGGCGTTCCGGACGGTGTTGCGGAGGGCGTGACGGGCGGCGTTGCGGATGGTGCAGCGGGCGGCGTGACAGGGCGCGCGCTGGGTTCCGGGGCGGATGGCGTGCGGTGGGCGGAGGCGCGGTGGACGGCGCCCGGCGGCCTGACGCGGACGGGACGGGTGCCGGTCGGATATCCGGCCGAGGCCGGCACGCGGCTGACGGTGTGGGTGGACGGTGCGGGCGCGCTCGCCGGGCCGCCGGCCGGTGCCACCCGGCTGCGGGTCGACGCCGTGGTGACGGCGCTGCTGCTCGTCAGCGTGGCGGGGCTGCTCGTGACCGGGATGTTCACGCTCTTCCGGCGCGCGCTGGACCGGGCCAGGCAGCGGGACTGGGCGACGGCCTGGGCCCTGGCCAACGCGCACCGGCACCGCCGCCGCCCTATGTAAGCCCGGCCCGCCAGCGTAACCGCTGCCCATCAGCGCGGTGCCGTCGGCCCGGGGACGGGCGGTCAGAGGGTGGTGCCGTCCGTCTCCGGGGCGGTGGTGTTCAGCGCCGAGTGGTGTCGGCTGTAGGCGAAGTAGATGACCAGGCCGATGAGGAACCAGACGCCGAAGCGCAGCCACGTCGCCGGGGCCAGGAAGGTGATCAGCCAGATCGAGAAGACGACCCCGACGGCCGGCACCACCGGCATCCACGGCGTACGGAAGGAACGGGGCAGGTCGGGCTGGCGGTAACGGAGCACGATCACCGCCACGCACACCACCACGAACGCCAGCAGGATGCCGATGTTCGTCAGCTCGGCCGCCTCCCGGATCGGCAGGAACCCGGCGATGACGGCGGAGGCGGCCCCGACGATCCAGGTGACCCGGGTCGGCACCCGCCGTACCGGATGCAGCTTGGCGAACCAGGCGGGCAGCAGCCCGTCCCTGCTCATCGAGAACCAGACGCGGGTGACGCCGAGCATGAACGTGAACATGACGGTGAGGATGCCGACGATGGCCCCGACCGCGATCACGGTGGCCAGGCCGGAAAGGCCGACCGAGGCGAAGGCCGTGGAGAAGCCGCTCTCCGGGTCGATCTCGCGGTAGTTCTGCATGCCGGTCAGGACGAGACAGGCCAGCACGTACAGGACCATGGCGATGACGAGCGAGTAGATGATGGCCCTGGGCATGTGGCGCCGGGCGTCGCGCGACTCCTCGGCGGCCGTGCTCATCGCGTCGTAGCCGAAGACGGCGAAGAAGACGGTGGCGGCGCCGGTGATGGCCCCGCCGATCCCGAACGGGAAGAACGGCGTGTAGTTGGCGGTGTTGATGTGGAAGAACCCGACGACGATGACCAGCAGCACGACGGCGACCTTGATCCCCACCACGAAGGTCTCGAACCGGGCGGCGGCGCGGATGCCGAGGTTCAGCAGGTAGGCGATGAGCAGGCACAGCAGCACCGCGAACAGGTCGACCACATGCCCCTCGCCGGTGCCGGGCGCGCCGAGCATCCACGCGGGCAGGCTGAGACCGAGCTGCTGGAGCAGGAAGCCGAAGTAGCCGGAGATGCCGATGCCGACGACCGCGACGATCGCGGTGTACTCCAGCAGCAGGTCCCAGCCGATGAACCAGCCGACGATCTCGCCGAGCACGGCGTAGCCGTAGGTGTAGGCGGAGCCGGCCTTGGGGATGAGCCCGGCGAACTCGGCGTAGGAGAGCGCGGCGGCGGCGCTGGCGACGCCGGCGATGAGAAACGACACGAGCACGGCGGGTCCGGCGGTCTCGTTGGCGACGGCGCCGGCCAGGGCGAAGATGCCCGCGCCGATGATGCCGCCGACCCCGATGGCGGTGAGCTGCCACAGGCCGAGCGTCCTGGTCAGCTCTCCCTCGTGTTCGGTGGCGATCCGGTCGACCGGTTTGCGCCGGAACATGCTGCGCGAAGTGACCATGACGCCCCCACTGCCGATCGTCTCCCCGTGGGTGCGATCTTCCCTCTTGGGCGTTCGTTAACCTATGTCCGCAGGTGAGGATGCCTGCCGGCGGAGCACGTTCTTCTGGATCTTGCCGGTGGAGGTCTTCGGCAGCTCGCCGAAATACACCGCTTTGGGGGCTTTGAAGCGGGCCAGGCGGGTCCGTACGTGCTCGATCAGCTCGGCCTCGGTGGCCCGCGCGCCGGGGGCGAGGCTGACGTAGGCGACGGGCACCTCGCCCCAGTGCTCGTCGGGCCGCGCGACGACCGCGGCCTCCTGCACGCCGGGGTGGCTGACCAGGGCGTTCTCCACCTCGACGGAGGCGATGTTCTCGCCGCCCGAGACGATCACGTCCTTGGCGCGGTCGACGAGGCGCACGTAGCCGTCGGGGTGGACCACCCCCAGGTCTCCGGTACGGAACCAGCCGTCGGGCGCGGCCTTCTCCGTGGCCTCCGGGTCGCGGTGGTAGCCCACCATGACGTCGTTGCCGCGTACCGCGATCTCGCCGATCGTGGCGGCGTCGGCCGGCACGTCGGCCCCGTCCTCGGCGACGACCCGCACACGCTGGGCGATCACGTTGCCCACGCCCTGGCGGGCGGTCAGCGCGGCCGACTCCTCGACGTCCAGGCCGCTCCATTCGGGCTGGGGCTGGCAGATGACGGCGGGGCCGTAGGTCTCGGTCAGGCCGTACAGGTGGATGACGTCGATCCCGGCACTCAGGGCGCGGCGCAGCAGCGCGGGGCTCGGGGGCGCGCCGCCGACGCAGGCCAGCAGGCGGGGGTCGAGTTCGGCGTCCGGCGCGTCCTCGTGCGCGAGCAGGGACGTGAGCACGGTCGGGGCGCCGCACAGGTGGGTGACGCGGTGGGCGCGGATCAGCCGCCACGCCTCGCCCGGCTCGACCTTGGGCAGGCAGACGTGGCGGGCGCCGGCCAGCGTCACCGCCCACGGGAAGCACCAGCCGTGGCAGTGGAACATGGGCAGCGTCCACAGGTAGCCGCTGCCGGCGTCGAGCCTGGTGTGCAGGGCCATGGCCAGGGACTGGAGGTAGGCGCCCCGGTGGTGGTAGACGACTCCCTTCGGGCGTCCGGTGGTGCCACTGGTGTAGTTGATCGACAAGGGTGACAGCTCGTCGCCGACCGGGACGAGGAGGGGTTCGGCCGCCTCGACGCGCTGCTCGTACTCGGCCGGCGACACCAGCAGGACCGCCGTTCCCCTGGCCGCCGCGCGGGCGAGCTCGGCGGACCCGTCGTCGTGCAGCAGCACCGACACCTCGGCGTGGCCGAGGATGTAGGCCAGTTCGCCGGCGGACAGGCGGATGTTCATCGGGACCATGACGGCGCCCGCGGCCGGGACGCCGAAGGTGGCCTCCAGCAACTGGTGGCCGTTGGCGGCCAGCACCGCGACCCGGTCCCCCGGCCGTACTCCGGCCGCCGCCAGTGCTCCGGCCAGCCGCTGGGCGCGTTCCCAGAGCCGGGCGTACGTGAGGGTCAGCTCGCCGTCCACGACCGCCGTCCTGGGGCCGAACACGGCGGCCGACCGCTGGAGGAAGCTCGTGGGGGTCAGGGGTTCGTACGAGAGGGCCGGCCTGGGTCGTTCGTTCCTCATGTGCGCTTGCTCACCTTCATCACCTCCAAGCCATAGTGATCCCTGACGGGTGATCGGGCCAGGCCCCGCTGGACTCTCCCCCCGGGGGAGACGTCATGCTCGTCCCGTGCCCCTAGACCCGCCGCATCCTTGGAGCAGGACATGACGATCGTGCCGGACATCGACGCCCGGGGCGGACACCACTGCGAGACGACGGCGCTGGGAGTGCTGCTGCGGCACGAGGGGCTCGACCTGTCCGAGCCGATGCTGTTCGGGCTCGGCTCCGGGCTGTCGTTCGTCTACTGGGACGGCAGGAACCTGCCGTTCCCGTTCCTCGGGGGGCGCGTCAAGCCGTACGCGCTGACCCTGAACCTGGCCGCCCGGCTGGGGCTGACCTTGCGTACCGAGGAGACCGCGTCGGCGGGCAAGGCGTGGCGGAACGTGGCCGGGCCGATCGACGCCGGCCGGCCGGTCGGGCTCCAGCTCGACTGCTACCACCTGGAGTACTTCGGGTCGAGGACGCACTTCGGCGGCCATGTCGTGGCGATGTACGGCTACGACGAGCGCGAGGCGTACCTGGTGGACACCGCGCAGCAGGGCGGCGGGGTGCGGACCAGCCTGGCCTCCCTGGCCCTGGCGCGGGCGGAGCGGGGCCCGATGACCGCGCGGAACCGATCGTTCACCGTCGCCGTCCCCGCGGACGCGCCCCGCTGGCAGGAGCGGCTCGTGCCAGCGATCAGAGCGTGCGCCGAGGCGTTCCTGGCACCGCCCATCGCGAACCTGGGCCATCGCGGCATCGAGAAGGCGGCCGGGCTGGTGCCCGGATGGCTCTCCCGTGCCGAGCGGCCCGAGCGGGACCTGGTGCTGGCCGGCGACCTCATGGAACGGGCCGGAACGGGCGGGGGTCTGTTCCGTGCCCTGTACCGGGACTTCCTCGGCGAGTGCGCCGGGCTGATCGACGCCGCCCCGCTGCGTACCGGCCATCGGCTGTACGGCGAGGCCGCCGTCCTGTGGACGGACGTGGCCGCCCTGGTCGCGAAGGCCGGGGAGAGCGGCGACGCGGCACCCCTCCAGCGGGCCGGCGCCGTCCTGCGCGACCTGGCCCGGATCGAACGGGAGGCGATGCGGGCCCTCACCCGCCTGTAGCCCCGCCCGCCGAGCCGGAGATATCGCGACATATCCAGGCATCGGTGGTACCTGGCTGGCGCCGCCGAAGGCCGGGCAGACTGGGAGCATGGACAGAAGAGAGCTGGCCGCCTTCCTGCGCAGCAGGCGCGAGCGGATCGCGCCGGCCGACGTGGGGCTGCCGGCCGGGCCGCGCCGCCGCACCCCGGGGCTGCGGCGCGAGGAGGCGGCGAGCCTGGCCTTCATCTCGACCGAGTACTACACCCGGCTCGAACAGGCCCGCGCCCCGCGCCCGTCGCGCGAGGTGCTGGTGGGGCTGGCCCGCGCGCTGCGCCTGTCGGACGCCGAGCGCGCCCATCTGCACCATCTCGCCGGCGCGCCGCCGGCGCCGGTGCCCGGTCCGTCGCGCGAGGTGCGGCAGAGCATTCTCGACCTGCTGGAACGGCTGCCGCAGGCAGCGGCGATCGTGACGTCGGCCGCGTTCGAGGTGCTCGCGTGGAACGACCTGGCGGCGGCGCTGATGGAGGACTTCTCCGCCCTGCCGCGGCGCGAGCGCAACCTGGTACGCCGGGCATTCCTCAGCGCGCGCCCGCACGGCCTGCGGCTGTACGGGGTCTCCAACGTGGCGGAGTTCGCCCGCTCCGCGGCCCGCGACCTGCGCGCCACCACCGCCCGCTACCCGGACGATCCCGAGCTGGCCGAGCTGGTGGCCGAACTGCTGGCCGGCAGCGAGGAGTTCGCCCGGCTGTGGGCCTCGCACGACGTGGACGACGAGCCCTCCCTGTGCAAGACCTTCCAGCATCCGCTGGTCGGCCCGATCACCCTCAACTGCGACGTCCTGGAGATCTCCGGCCGGGACCAGCGGGTCGTGATCTACACCGCCGATCCCGGCTCACCCTCCGAGCAGGCGCTAAAGCTGCTGTCGGTGATCGGCACCCAGCGCATGGACGTGGCGCGCTGAGCGGCGCCCGCGCGCGATCGTGACGGCGACCTGCAGGACGCAGACGGCCGCGACGGACGCGACCACGGCGGTCACGCCGATCAGGGGCGCCGCCCGTGGCAGCAGCAGGATCGCCACGACGCCCGCCGCGACCACGGGCGGGCGCAGGGCGGCCTGGGCCACGAGCAGCGCGTGCACCGCCGCGATCAGGACGAGGAACACGGCGACGGGCACGGCGACCGCGTAGCCGAGCGCCGTGGGCGAGACCTCCAGCCGGTGCCCGCCCTGCTCCACCGCGACCTCCAGCCCGGCGCCGAGCGCCGCGAGGGCGGCGAAGATCCCGTAATGTCCGTAGCCCCACAGGAACGAGCGGTGCCGTCGCTCGCTCAGCCCCTCACCGGCCTCCACGAGGAAGTACAGCCACCACAACGCGAACAGCAGCACCAGCCCGGACCCGGCGACCACCACCAGGGCGCCTCCGCCCCGGCCCGCTTCGAGCGAAGCCCGCACTCCCCTGCTCGCGGCCAGGACGCTCTCGCCGAGCAGGATGATGGTGAACAGGCCGTAGCGTTCGGCGATGTGGTGCGGGTGCCAGGTGGTGGGGTCGACCCGTTCGGCCCAGCGCGGCACCGCGAGCTCCAGGACGACGAGGCAGGCGAAGAACGGCAGCCGCAGCGCGGGCGGCAGGATGCCCGTCTCGTCCAGGACGAGGCGGAGCACCCAGCCGGCCTGGAGCAGCCCGACGCCGGTCGCGTAGCGCAGCGCCGTACGACGCCGCTCACCGTCCTCGGCCGCGGCCCGCAGCCACTGGGCGACGAGCCCGAGCCGCATGATGAAGTAGCCCAGCGTGACGATCGCGTAGTCGTCGTGCCCGGCCGCGGCGGGCAGCCCGGCGGCCAGCACCAGCACGCCGGCCATCTGCACCATGGTCAGCAGCCGGTAGGCGACGTCGTCGGTGTCGTAGCACGAGGCGAACCAGGTGAAGTTCATCCACGCCCACCAGATCGCGAAGAACACCTGGAGGAACGGGATCAGCCCGGCGAGGCCGTGACCATCGGCGATGTGGTGCGCGAGCTCGGCGGTGGCGGCCGCCACGGCGACCACGAACGTGAGGTCGAACAGCAGCTCAAGCTGGCTGGAGACGCGGTGCGGCTCGTCGACGGGGCGGGCGCTCATCGAGACCCGGATCCGGAACGGGGGGCTGGCGGGTGGCAAGGGTCTGGCTCCTGTCGCTACGTGAATTCCGTACCGACAAGGACAGGACAGCCTGCCACCCTGTGACGACGATCAGCGTTCGCGCCGGTAGGCGCGCAGTGCGCGGCGCGCCGCGCGGCGGTCGCGGCGGCGGTCCTCACGCCGGATGAAGTACCACTCCCTGGCCCCGCCCGCGCCTCCGAGGTCGAACAGGTAGAAGGAGGTGGCCTGCCAGTGGCAGCCGCTGAGGCGGCGGTTCAGCGACGCGCTGGCGGCGGTGATGTCCGCGGTCAGCGTGCACGGCCCGAAGCGGTGGTCGTGGACGGGCGCGCAGGTCACCATGGGCGCGTCGGCCAGCCGCACCCACCACGGCCGGGTCTTGTCGGTCCTGCTCATACGGTCACCTTTCGGCTCCGTGACACCCCGGGATGGGGCTGTCATGGGACCGGATGCACCGTGATCACCTCCTGACCTACGCAAGACACGGGTCCCACATTACCCAGTCGTGATCGCGGATTTGTAAGTCGGTTGCGACGCTTTCGCGGCGTAGGCGAGACTCGTCCGCAGTCGCGAGGTGGGCGGAGGGGTTCGATGAGCACCGCTGGCAAGGGCAACGCCTATCTGGAGCAGGTCGTGGCGCAGCAGGCGGTGCTGGAGGACGATCTCAGAGCCCGCCGCCCTCCCGGCGAGCAGCCGCCCATGGCCGCGGGAGCGCTGGCCAAGCGGGAACGCGCGCTCGGCGGCGGGCCGGGTCCCGACCGGTCCGCGCCAGGACCGGTGGACGTGCGGATCACGGGCTTCTGGCGGTGGAAGAACGTCCTGGTGCCGCCCAACGCGTTCGTGGTGCACACCAGGCGCGGGCGGGCCCAGCCGCTGCACATCGGTCTCGGCGTCTCGTTCCGGTTCAACCCGGCGACCGACTCGTTCCTGGTGGTGCCGGGCGCCACCCAGACCATCCTGATCAACGCGTACTGCATCTGCCGGGAGCTTCAGGGCGTCCTCGTGCAAGGGTACGTGCAGTGGGGCATCCAGGCGTTCCCCATCGCCTACCGCAAGCTGGACTTCGGCGACCCCGAGGACCCGATGCGGCTGGTCAACCTCCAGCTGCGCGAGCAGGCTGAGGCGGCCATCAAGGACAAGGTGGCCACGATGGGCGTGCGTGACGTGCTCAGCGACAAGCAGCCCATCATCGAGGAGCTGACCGCCCGGCTGCGCGCGGTGGCCGAGGGCGAGGACAACAGCGACCAGGGGCTCGGCCTGCGCATCGTCACCGTGCAGATCAAGGAGGCGGTGGTCAGCTCCTCCCAGCTGTGGGAGAACCTGCAGAAGCCGTACCGGGCCGAGCAGGGGCAGGTCGCCCGGCTGGCGGAGCTGCGTTCTGAGGAGGCGATCGCCGAGCGGGAGATGGCGGCGGCGCGGCTGAAGGAGACGCGGCGCCTGGAGCACGAGCGGGAACTGGCCGAGCTGCGCGCCCGCAACGAGGCGGCCCGGTTCGACACCGAGGTCGCCGAGCGGCTGCGGCGCACCCAGCGCGAGCACGACGACGCCAGGGCGGTCGCGGAACTGGAGGCGGAGACGACCAGGCACGCGATGCGGATGGAGCGCGAGCGGCACGAGGAGGAGGCCGAGACCGGCAGGCTCAGGATCGAGCGGGAGCAGGAGCTCAAGCGCCTGGAGCTGGACGGCGAGCTGCGGCTGACGCAGTCCAGCGCGCTGGCCGAGCACGAGCGGGCGCTGCTGGAGGTGGAGCGGGCGCGGCTGCGGGCCGACATCGACAACGCGCAGACGCCGGCCAGCCTTCAGGCCAGGCTGATCGAGTCGCTGCCCGAGATCATGGCGAAGCTGCCGAAGCCGGAGGAGCTGCGCATGGTGTCGTTCAACGGCGGCGACCGGACGACGGTGTCGGGGCTGCTGACGGAGCTCGCCATGGTGATCGGGGTGCTGCGCTCGGCGATCGACGGTGACGAACGCCCTTGAGAGCTCCATACCGGACGCCCCGGGACAGTGGAGATCTTCGCCGGATAGGATGCGCCCAAACGGTCGACACCACGCAAAGGGGACTCATCAGGATGGGCGGCGCTGTCACCTCGGTCAGCGGCAACGGCGAGCACTCCTTCTCCAAGCCGGCCCGCGAGAGCATCACGTTGCTCGCGGGGCTCGGGGTCGAGGGCGACGCGCACATGGGCGTCACGGTCAAGCACCGCTCCCGGGTCGCGCAGGACCCGACCCAGCCGAACCTGCGCCAGGTGCACCTCATCCACGAGGAGCTCTTCGCCGAGGTGGCCGCGGCCGGGTTCGCGGTCGCGCCGGGCGAGCTGGGCGAGAACATCACCACCCACGGCATCGACCTGCTCGGCCTGCCGGTGGGCACGCTGCTGCTCATCGGCGGCGAGGCCGTGGTGGAGGTGACCGGCCTGCGCAACCCCTGCCTGCAGATCGACGGGTTCAGCAAGGGCCTGCTCAAGGAGGTCGTCGGCCACGACGAGGCCGGGAACCTGGTGCGCAGGGCGGGCATCATGAGCGTGGTCAGGACGGGCGGCGTCGTACGTCCGGGCGACCTGATCGAGGTCCGGCTGCCTGACGGCCCGCACCGGCCCCTCGACCGGGTCTGACCCGAAGAATCCGGACCGCCTTCCGAGGCTGCCCCTTCTTCGCGCGGCTATTTCTTCCGAGTTATTGACGTAATTCATCTGAATTCGGCAGACTCCCGGACATAGCCGGATCACACCCGGCAATCGCCGATTTGAAGGGACATGGCTGATGAGTGGTGCTGACCACGGAGCCGACGTCGGCAGGCGCTCCTTGCTGGCGGGCGCCGCCGGCCTCTTAGGAGCCGCCGCGCTGCCCGCCACGGCCGCACGGGCGGAGGAGCATGCGCAGACAGCGACGGCGGCGAGGCGGTATCCGGCGAACTGGCCCGACCCCGAGCCGTACGGCCTCGCCGACATCCGGCCCGACCTGTGGCCGCGCGAGGACAACTCGTTCGTGCTGCCGCTCGAACAGCGCCCCCGCGACAGGGAGCTCGGCCGGGTGTGGATGCGGGACACCTACGTCAACTGCTTCGACGTCGGCGGCAAGCCGCTCTACGTGGCCACGGGCACCACCCGGGTCCCCGGGCTCCCCGCGGCCGCGCCGTGGAACGACGGCATCTTCGTCTGGACGGCCCCGTCGCTGCGCGGGCCGTGGCGGCTGGCCGACACCACCCGCGTGCGGCCCGGTGCCGAGAAGGGCAAGGTCTGGTCGCCCGAGTTCGCCGGCGAGAACCGGCCGGGCCGCGTGGTCGTGGCGCCCTGGCAGGAGTACTGGACCGACGAGCAGTTCGGCAAGCGCGGCAACGTCTGGGCGCCTGAGGTGCACCGCTTCGGCGGCAAGTGGTACATCGTCGCGTGCATGGGCGACCACGCGCAGAAGGTCGGCTCGTTCCTGCTGGTCAGCGAGGGCGGCGTGGAGGGGCCGTACCGGCTCGCCGAGGGCAACCACGACAAGCCGTTCGGCGACTCGTTCATCGGCGGGCCCGCGTTCATCAAGCCGGGCGCGTACCACCACATCGACGGCAGCCTCTACACCGAGGGCCGCGACGCCTGGCTCGTGCTGCACAACCACCTGTACGCGAAGTTCAGGGACGACATGGAGGACATCGTCCCGGTGACCGGCCTGCCGGCCTTCCAGCAGACGCCGTACGCGCCCGAGCCGTACCTGGAGGGCGCGTACGTGTTCAAGCACCGGGGCAAGTACTACCTGCTGCACGCCGCCTGGGACCGGGTGTCGGCCGACGGGGCCCGGCACGCCTACGATCCGCCCGGCGCGGGGCGTACGCAGTACCAGTACGACGCGGTGATCGCCGTCGCGGACCGGTTCGAGGGGCCGTACTCGGAGCGGTGGACGGCGGGGGTCGGGGCCGGCCACAACAACCTCTTCGCCGACCACGCCGGGCGGCTGTGGGCCACGTTCTTCCGCAATCCCGCCGCCGGTCACTGGGCCGACCCCTCGCGTGTCGCCGAGGCCGCCGTGCCCGGGGTCGTCCGGATGGAGTGGACCGGGCCGGAGGGCAGCCGCCTGTACGTGCGGCGCCGCCACGGCCG
>NZ_BAAAMU010000152.1:0-24102 GCF_039529435.1 Nonomuraea maheshkhaliensis | reverse complement strand
ATGGCCTCACCCCCGACGACTGAGCCCCCCGCGGCGGGGCCGGGCGCGCCGGTGTGCTCGCGCGCGGTTCCCGCCGCGGCCCGCCACGCCTTGGCGGCCGCCGTGATGCCCGCGGGGTCGCCGATCACCTTGATCGCCAGGTCGGCCAGCTCACCACCGCCCGGTACGAACCTGACGTCATCGACGGGACTCATGGGATGACCGCGCCGGCGTCGGCGAAGGTGACCGTGCGCTCGACGGCGTCCAGCGCGCGTTCCACCGACGCGAGGCGGCCGCCCAGCGTCCTGGCCGCCTCGCCGGACACGCGCGCCAGGTCGCCCATCGCCGCGGCCAGCGCCGCGGAGCCCGAGACGTTCCCGCAGGCCGAGATGTCCGGGGCCGGGCCGCTCAGTCCCGAGAACGCCCCCGCCGCCGATTTGGCCGCGGCGGCGCAGCCCGCCAGCGCGTCGCGGTGGAACGTGAGCACCACGCCCGGCTCCCCTCCCCCCGGCGCCTCAGCACCGGAACAGCTCCAGCAGCTCGTCCGCCCGATGGGTGCGGGCGATCCACACCTCACGGCCGCGCCGCTCCCTGGTGATCAGCCGCCCGGCGCGCAGCCGGTCGCAATGATAGGTGAGCCCGCTGGGCGCGATCTTCATGTCCGTCGCCAGCATGGACATCGTCATCGGCTGGTCCAGGGCACAGAGCAGGTCCGCGCGGACCGGCCCCACCAGCGCCGACAGCTCGTCCACCGACGGGGCGACGGGCTTGCGCCACAGGGAGTCCGCGCCGGGCACGGGGTAGGCGATCCACACCGCGCCGGGGTCGTCCAGGCCGAGGACGAGCGCGTCCCGGCCGGCCAGCATCGGCGTCAGGACCAGCGTGCGCTCGCCCAGCTCGTACGTCCCTGCGTGGGAGCCGGAGAAGCGCAGGCCGCGCTCGCCGTACACGATGCGTTCGCCGAGCGCCCCGAGCAGCAGTTCAGGCCCGCCGCGCACGGTCGTCACGCCGACCCGCTCGACCTCCCTGTCGAGCAGCGGGCGGGCGCGCTTCCACAGCGGCTCCACGGTGTTCCAGACGTCGGCCAGGGCACTGGCGTAGCCGTGCAGCCAGCGGGCGGGCCGCTCGGCCGCCGCCCGCCACTGCACGGGCGGCGTGTCCATCTTGTACGTCCGCTCCAGGTCCGCGAGAAAGGCGTCGGGCGAGAGGTCGTGCAGGGCGGCGACCTGGGCCGCAACGGAGACGTCACCCCCGATGGGGGAGTGCGGCACCAGGCTGTCCGGCCCGAGCGAGCAGCCGGCGGCGGCCAGCGGGCGCACGGCCTCGTGGCCGAGCGGGCCGATCCTGGAGCCGATCGCCCGCCGCCACAGCTCGGGCAGGCCGCGGCGGCGGCCGGCGGCGGCGTCGAGGAGCATGGCAAGGGCGGTGAGGCTCGGCGAGATCGAGATGTTCAGCTTCGGCGTGGAGCTCAGGCGCAGCTCACTCCACACGTTGGTCCTTGGTACTTGGGCCCCCACAGGTAGGACTGTAGACAGGTAAGACATCGCCGAAGGAATGCTTCAACAATGCTAGAAACATCCCAAAAGGCGGCCCTATGTGATGCGGACCGTGCGGCTTTCGAGGGGACATGTCGCCTCTGCGGTCAAGTTCATGCCTTGTCCTCTTCTGTAAAGCGGTGTCCCTCTTTCGAGCGGGGAAGCTACGCCTCTTCACTAACTTCTGACTTGAAAGTCCCTTACAAGCTCCCGTTGCACCGCCCGGCTCGCGGAGGGGGTGCGACGGCCGCCCGCCCTGGCCAAGGGGGTCATTTCTTGTACCGAGGTCAATAGATCGTCACCCGGGAGTGGGGTTTTCTCTCCGGTGGGTTGGGCCGAGCGGTGGCAGACGCCCTTGCGGAGATGGAAGGCTGCCCGCAACCGCCCCGGTTCTCCTGCGAATGGAGGACCGGGGTGGAGCCCGCAATGCACTGGAAGGAGTGCTGCAGATGACACAAGACGCCAGCCGCGTCGCGGCGAAGCGGATCAACGACCACGTGGAGATCATTCACGTGGACAACCCGGACACGGTGCTGGAAGTTCCTCGCCGTGACTGGGAGGCGTTCACCGCGGCCGTCAAGTCGGGCGCGTTCGACCTCGAGACGCTCAACAGGCAGGCCGAGGAGAGCGCGGCCTGACCTTCCGCAGCACGAAGGCGCCCGCTCCCCGGACCCGGGAAGCGGGCGCCCGCCACTCAGCCGGTGGCTTTCAGCGCGGTCCTGCGCCGCTCGGCGGCGGCTCGTCGTGTGGTTCTGCCGCTCAGCGGTGACCGGTCCAGTAGCTCTTGGCGCGGTCCCACGCCGCCGTGCCGACCGCGTGGCCCAGAGCGCGGCCCTGCTCGTCGCCGAGGCGGAAGTGGATGCCGCCGTACCGGCGCGACAGCCCGGCCTCCGTGGCGGCGTCCGTGAACGTAGGCCAGCGCAACGTCACGTCCCGCGCGGGCGTCACCCCCGGCTCGATCAGCGACGACCCCTGGGCGACCACCGCCTGCCCGCCGAACGCGTCGCTCCCGGTGAAACGCCTGAGCACCTCGGCCGCCGCCGCGCTGAACGTGCTGTGCCCCGACACGTACTCGCCGAACGGCGGTGTCGGGAACGTCGGCGGCTGGTACGGCACCCACCGCGCCCCCTCGACCGTCCGTCCGCCCCATGTCGGGATGGTCTGCCCCTGGTACAGGAAGCGGATCGCGGTGATCGGCCGGGCCGAGTCGCGGTCCCGCTTGACCTCCCACGAGGCGATGCCGGCGTCCATGACCGAGTTGGCCAGCGCGAAGAACAGCTTGACGTCCTGGTCGAGGCCGTGCCGGTCGCGCGCCGAGATCTGCTGGGCGAACAGGCACCAGTGGCCGGGCGGCGTCTCGCTGCTGGGCCCGTCGGACCAGTACTCGGAGATCGCCTTCTTCCTGTCGTCCAGCGCGGCCGTGCCGGAGACGATCTCGGCGGCCTGCGCGCGGAACCCGGCCGAGCCGTACGCGTGCGGCGCCGGCACCTGGTCGGCCAGAGACTTCGCGGCGCCGCTGAAGGAGGCCACCCCACCCCAGTGCGGCGCCAGGAACGGCGGCGTCACGACCGCGCCGGCCCGGTTGACGTACGTCAGCGGCGCCCACCGGCCGGGAGCGTTCAGCGTGGTCAGCGGCTCGGCCACCACGACGGGGGCGTTGACCGGCGCGTAGCCCGAGGTGTCGGCGTAGCCGTTCTGCTGGTTGGAGCCGTCGGCGTGCCGGTGGTCGAGCACCGCCTGGCACGCGGCCACGCCGGTCCGCGCCGCCTGGCTCGACGGGTCGGCCGGATCGTAGCCCAGCTCGTCCATCAGGGCGTCGAAGCCGGCCCGCTGCGCCGGATAGAGGTCGACCGCGGCGAGGTGGGCGGCGAAGCTGATCGCCTCGGCCTTGTTCGCCTCGGTGCGCTCCGCCGGGGGACGCCGCAGCGAGCCGCCGAGCCGGGTGCCGTTCGCGACCGCGTCGTAGGCGGCCCAGGCGTCGTAGGCGCAGGTGTGGGTGACGGCCAGGGCCCTGGCCACCATCGGCGGGCCGAGTGTCCCCGTACGGATCGCCGACAGCAGCGCCTGGTTCCACCGGACCACCACATTGGGGCCAGTAGCGGTAGCAGTAGGAGCGGCGGTGGCGGGCAGGGCGGGGACGGCGAGCACGGTGGCGCTCACCAGCGCGAGCATCAGCGTGCGTAAGGACGGGCGTGCGGGCATGAGCGATCTCCTCCTGGAAACGGGACGGGCCCGGGCACCAGGAGACGATGCCATGTTCGAACACGCTTTCTAACTTACCTTGAGGTGACACCGCACTGTCTTCGCGGCTAGGGGAGGCGGAGTTCGGCGAAGACGCCCCGGTGGTCGGTCCTCGGCACGTCCAGGACCTCCACCCGGCGCACCGCCACCCTCCGGTCCGCCAGCACGTGGTCGATGGAGATGATCGGCGGAATCGGCCGGAAGTTCGGCCACGTCGGGGTGAGCCCCTTGCCGAGCTGGTCGGCCGCGTCCACGTAGCCGCGGTCCAGCAGATCACGGAAGGCGCGGTGGTCGAGGCTGGCGTTGAAGTCGCCGGCCAGCACCCTGATCGCCGTGGGCGAGGCGGGCGGCAGGGCGCGCAGGGCGGCGTTCCACTCCCGCTCCATGCGCCCGAGCGGCGGGTTCGGATGCACGGCCACGAACTGCACCTCGCCGCCCCCGGGCAGTGACACGGTGGCGGCCGGCATGTTGTGGCCGATCGGCGTGAACAGGCCGGAAAGCTTCGTCACCGGATGCTTGGCGTAGATGCCGCTGCCGGTCGCCCCGGACTCGGCCTGCAGCACCCGGTAGGGGAGCAGTTGCTTCAGCCCGGCCGCGTCCAGCCGTTCGGCCTCGGCGTAGGTCAGCTCCAGAGCGCTGAACACCTCGACGTCGTACCGGCGGACCAGGTCGACCACGGTCGCCGCGTCGCCGCGCCCGAACAGGTTCACGGTCAGCACCCGCAGCGGCGCGCCCCGCGTCGCGGGCTGCTCGGCGCTCACCGTGCGCGGCACCAGCATCGCCACCATGGCCACGCACACGAGCGCGGCGGCCAGCGCGGCCCGGCGGTTGCGCCGCAGCAGCGACAGCAGCCCGGTCAGGGCGGCCAGCCCCGCGCCGTACGGGGTCACGGTCATGAGCTGCGTCAGGAACGAGCCCTGCTCCCAGCCGCCGGCCCTGATGACGGCCCACAGCGCGAGCAGCGTGACGACCGTCCAGCCGAACCACCGCCTGCGGCGCCGCTTCTGCTTCGGCCGCTCACCGGCCACGGGCTGCTCGACCCCGACCGCCGCGCTCACCGCGCCATCCTGTCCCCGAACTGATCCACAGCTTGAACCTTAAACCGCTTTGGAACGAGACGGCGCGCGGCCCGCCGTCACGGCTTGCGGCCGACCCCCGCGTACATCCAGGCCGCCGTGTCGGGGAAGAGCGGCGTGTCGTGCCACTCGGAGACCGGGACCAGACCCGGCTCGATCAGCTCGAACCCGTCGAAGTAGCGCTCGATCTGCTCACCCGTTCTGGGCGTCCTGTGCATAGCCTGCGGCCGGGTGGCCTCCAGGTAGTCCTCCGCGGTCTCCTTGGAGATCAGGTCGAGCGTCAGGTGGCTGAGCACCAGGAAGCTGCCCGGCGGCAGCGCCTGCGTGTAGGTCTTGACCAGCCCGGCCGGATCGTCGTCGTCGGAGATGTGCATGAGGATCGCCACCATGACGAGCGCGATCGGCTGGTCGAAGTCGAGGGTGTCGAGCACGTCGGGGTGTTCGAGGATGGTGCGCGGCTCGCGGACGTCGGCCTCGATGTAGGCCGTCCTGCCCTCGGGCGTGCTGGTGAGCAGCGCCCGCGCGTGCGCCATCACGATGGGGTCGTTGTCGACGTAGACCACGCGGGCGTCAGGCGCCTCTGCCTGCGCCACCTCGTGGGTGTTGCCCTGGCTGGGGATGCCCGTCCCGAGGTCGAGGAACTGGCGCACGCCCAGCCGGGCGAGGTGGCGCACCGCTCGGCCGAGGAAGGCCCGGTTGTTGCGGGCGCTCTCGCGGATGCCCGGCACCGCGGCCATGGTCTGCTCCGCCACCCGGCGATCGGCCTCGAAATTGTCCTTCCCGCCCAGCCAGTAGTCGTAGACCCGGGCGGAGTGAGGAATGTTCGGGTTGATGCCGTGCGGTGCGCTCACATGAGCGATCCTAGGTCAACCGGATCTTCGGCACGATCGCCGCCCCCATTCGGTCGTATCGTTCATGTCCCGTTCACACGGTCCGCGCGCTTCAGGTGTTTCGCGCGTTTCACGGGGTTCACCCGGCTCACGCGGTGACGAACTCGGCGACGACCACCGTGGCGTCGTCCTTGGGCTCCACGGCGGCCATCTCGTCGTACAGGCGGTCGAGGCAGACGCTCGGCGACGCGCCGCCCCCCAGCAGCTGCTTCATGCGTCCCTCCCCGAGCGCCCTGACCGCGCCGTCGCTGACGAGCGCGATCCGGTCCCCTGGACGCAGCATCAGGGTGCCGATCTCCGGCTCGGCCGCGGGGAGGCCGACCCCGCGCGGCCCCGTGCCCTGCCACGCCGTGGTGATCAGGCGCGGCTCCCCTCCCTTCGGGCAGTGCCAGATCCCCCCGTCGCCTATGTGGGCGTACCGCAGCCTGGGGATCTCGGTCCGGTCGAGCACGACCAGGTCGAGCGTGCTGGCCAGCTCGGGTGAGGCGGGGTCGCGCAGCGCCGCGGCCCGCACGGCCCGGTGCGCCGCCTGCGCGCAGGCGCGCAGGTCCCGCTCCATCGTGCCGGCGTGCTGCGGCCGTTCGGTGACGACCGCCCCCAGGGCCAGCGCGGCGGCCGGATGAGCCGCCTCCGCCCCGACGGCCCCGCTGGCCGCCGCGATCAACCGTTCCTGGACGACGTACGCGTCGGACGGCCGGCCGCGCGTCCCCTCGTACGTGCCCCCCACCGCCACCAGGCGCGGCCGTGCCACCGGCATCCCCGCCGGCCAGTTCCCCTTCCGGCCCCTGACCGTCATCACGGACAGGCAGCCCAGCAGGAACGTGATCACGAACACCGTCATGAGGTCCCCTCCCCGCCGCGATCATTCGCGGCCACACGCGTCCCAGTACACGCCTGTGAGAAGGGACGCGACTGACGGCCGATCGGCCGTCAGCGGCCATGACGGCCGATCAGCCGTCATGCTGGTGGGGGCGCCCCGGGACAGGGTTCGAGGAGGGCGGTGAAGACCGCAACAGAGCCGGCCCGAGGACAAACAGCCATGCGACCCATGACGCCATTTACCGGAATTTCGGTAAAACGCGGAGAAACCCTTTTCCGTAGCTTTTTACCCATGCTTCCCTGCGTTATCGTGAGACCCGTCTTATGCCCATATCGCGTGCGGACGGCTCATGGTTCATTCCGGCTCCACGAGATACGACTCGGCCAGCAGGCAATTGGACCAGGCCGTCGCGCGGACGGCGGCCGGCGCACGGAGCGCGGTGGGCTCGGTGGCCGTCGTCGCGGCGCTGTTCGGGGCCGTCCCGCCGGTCGACTTCCGCTGGCTGACGCCCATGCTCGTGGTCCACTTCACCTGGACGGCGCTGTTCGCCCGCGTGTTCCTGCGCAAGCGGCCACTGCCCCGATGGCTGGTGGCCGGTGATGTGGCCATCACCGTCGTGCTGTGCCTGGCACAGCTCCACCTCGTGGCGCCTGAGGCGCTGCTCACGGGGTCCAGCTGGGTGGCGGGGCTGGTCACGATGACCGTCGTCATGGCCGGAGCCACCTGGAGGCCGCGTACGGCCCTGCCCGTCGGGTTCGCCGTGGCCGCGGCGTTCGCCGTCGGCGTGCGGCTGGCCACCCCCACCGGCGACGTGCACACCACCCTCGGCATCCACCTCGTTCAGCTGCTGGCCATCGTGCTGCTCATGACGCTGCTGCGCCGCTCGGCCGCCTCGGCCGACACGTTCCTGCGCGAGAGCGCCCGCGCCGAGATCTCCCTCATGGTGGAACGGCTGCGCCGCGAGGACGAACTGCGCCAGGTCGGCAGCGTCCACGAGACCTCCCTGCACACGCTGACCATGGTCGGCCTGGGCACCTACGACGCGCCCTCCCCGACCCTGCGCGCCCAGGTGGCCACCGACCTGGCCGCCCTCGACCAGCTCCGCGACCAGCCGACCGCCGTCTCCGCCCCCATCGCCCTGGACGCGCTGCTCGACGAGGTGGCCGGCCGCGTCACCGGCCTGGACGTGCACCGCCGCCTGACCCCCGAGACCGTGCCCGGCGACGTGGCCGAGCGCTTCGCCCGCGCCGTCACCGAGGCGCTGGCCAACGTCGCCCTGCACGCCGGCGTACGGGAGGCCGACCTGAGCTCGGGACGGCGCGACGGGGAGATCCTCGTCGAGATCGCCGACGCCGGCCGGGGCTTCGACCAGCACCGCCTGCCACCCGACCGGTTCGGCGTGCGCGGTTCCATCCTCGACACCATGCGCTCCCTGCCGAACGGCGGCGCCCAGATCTCCTCCGGCGACCGGGGCACCCGGGTGAGCCTCTGGTGGCGGCCATGACCGAGGAGATCGAGCAGATCGCCCAGCGCTACGCCCGCTACACCGCGCTCGGCGCCGTCGTCATCGCCGGGGTCTGGCACCTCGGCTACGACCTCACCGTCACCATCACCGGCTGGAGCTCCTTCCGCTGGCCGCTGCTGGCGCTCGCCGCCTGGATCGTCTACTCCCTGGTCTTCGCCATCGGCGCGCTCGCCCTCTCCCGCACCTCCCGTGGCCCCGACCGGATCCTCGAACTCGCCCTCGCCACCCTGGCCGTGGACGTCGCCGTCATCGTCGCCTCCCGCCCGGACGAGCTGCTCGGCATCAGCGACTGGGGGTTCGGCTCCATCGGCTGGATCGGCGTCATACTCACCTGGAACCGGCCGCGCTGGCGCACCGAGATCGTCGCCTTCCTGGCCGCCAACGCCGGCATCATGCTGGCCGCGATGGCCGTGTCCGGCTCGCTCGACCGCGTCTCCATCGCCAAATACCTCGTCGTCATCGCCGGGGGCGTCACCATGCAGCTCGGCTACATGGCGGGCTGTCACATGCTGCGCGCCCGCGCCGAGGACACCGTGCTGCTGGCCCGCAAGCTCGCCGCCGACGACGCCTGGCGCGAGTCCGCCCAGCGCATCCACACCGACCGGCTGCGTCGCTACGAGGCCATCCGCGACGTGGCCGAGTCCCTGCTGACCCAGCTCGCGGACGGCGCCGACCCGGGCGATCCGCGCGTACGCGAGGACTGCACCGCGGGCGCCATGCGGCTGCGCCGGCTCATCACCGAGCGGGAGGACGTACCCGACGAGCTCGTCGCCGTGCTGCGCGAACGCATCGACGCGGCCGAGCGGCGGCAGGTCCTCGTCACCGCCCCGCCCTTCGGCGAGCATCTGCCCGCCCTGCCGAACGGCGTGCGCGAGGACCTTCTCAGAGCCCCCGTCCGTGCCCTCGACGGGGCCAGATCGCGGGCCAGGGTAACGGTTTCCGCGATGTCCACGATGGTGAGCGTGGCGGTCGTGGCCGACAACGAGGATCTGCCCATCAGCTCGACCCCCGTACGTGAGGCCAGCGGCGTCGTCGTCAGCTACCAGCGGCAGGGAGGCGAGATATGGGTCAACAGCATATGGGAGAGCCCGTGACGGTCGCCCTGGTGGAGGACCACCAGGTCGTCGTGGACGGCGTACGGTCGTGGTTCGGCCCGCCGGGCCCGATTGAACTGGTCGCGCAGGGGCCCACCATCGAGTCCGTCCGCGGCGCCGCCGCCGACGTGCTGCTGCTCGACCTCAACCTCAACGGCACCATGGTCGTCGACCGGGTCGGCGAATTATGCGCCGGCGGGCAGCGGGTGATCGTCTTCTCGGAGCACGAGGAGCCGGAGATCGTCCGCAAGGTGCTGGACGCCGGCGCCTCGGCCTTCATCGGCAAGGGTCGCGCGACCCGGGACTCCTGTCTGGAGACCATCCTGGAGGTGGCCGCAGACCGGCCCTCCGTCACCCCGCCGATGGCCCAGGCCATCGCGACCGACGAGGGCCCGCACCGGCCCCAGCTGTCCGACAAGGAGCGGGCGGCGCTGCTGTACTGGTTCCAGTCCATGTCCAAGGCGTCGGTGGCGGCGCGCATGGGGATCAAGGAGCGGACGGTCCGGCAGTACATCGACCGGGCGCGGGTCAAATACGCGGCGGCCGGAAGGCCCGCGCCCACCAAGGAGAAACTGCTCATCTGCGCCATCCAGGACGGCCTGGTGAGCCCCGACGAGGTGACCGTCTACACCTCCCTGGCCGCCAAGGGCCCGCCCGGCGACCAGTGAAGCCCCTGGACCCCGGGCACTCCCGGCAGGAGGGGGCCGGCAGTACCGGGGTCCAGGTCAACGCCTCGCGCAGAGCACAGCGGGATCGAACCCGACCACGACAGGCACCGCCATCCTCGCCACGGCACCGGCCTTGTGCACGACCGGCGGATCGTAGCGGTCACCGTTCAGCTCGTAGACGTAGAGGGCGGGCCCTTCGTCCGGCTCGATCCGCCAGTAGGAGGGGATACCCGCCTGGGCGTATGCGACCGCTCTGAGGCTTTCATCCTGTTTCGCGGTGCTCAGGCTGCTGACTTCCACGACGAGCAGCAAGTCCTGAGGTGAGAGCACGAGCCCGACTCTCTCCACCGATTCCTCGTGCGGGAACGTCGCCCTCGCTCACATGCTACTTCGCCCTATTCCCTCACTTTACGTTTCACCGCAATCACCCATGGGAGCGGAGTAATCCAGCGGAGTTGAAAGTTTCAAGTCTCTGACATCACTCCGGAAAGCCCTTTCCGCTGCTCATCCGCTCCAGCGCCGTACACCATCCCCATTTGACCGAACCCCATCACTTGGCCGTACCCCCGCCGTCAGATACCGTCGCGCACCGGAGCGCTCCCCACCCCCGGACCCCGACCGGAACACGGAGACCGCACAATGCCCCGACGAGCACCACGACGCTGGGCGAAGCGCGCCCTGATCCTGCTGACCACCCTGACCATGCTCTGCGTCGTGCCCCTGAGCGGCACCGCCTCGGCGCACGGCTCGACCACCGACCCCGCCTCCCGCAACTACGGCTGCTGGCTGCGCTGGGGCAGCGACTTCCAGAACCCCGCCATGCAGCAGCAGGACCCCATGTGCTGGCAGGCGTGGCAGGACAACACGAACGCCATGTGGAACTGGAACGGGCTCTACCGCGACAACGTCGGCGGCAACCACGAGGCCGCCGTCCCCAACGGCCAGCTCTGCAGCGCCGGCCAGACCCAGGACGGGCGCTACCGTTCCATGGACACGCCCGGCGCGTGGAAGACGACGCCGCTCGGCAGCACGTTCAGCGTCCGCCTGACCGACCAGGCGTACCACGGCGCCGACTACATCAAGGTCTACATCACCCGCCAGGGCTACGACGCCACGACCACCCGGCTCGGCTGGAACCACCTCGAACTGATCAGGGAGACGCCCCGGTACGCGCCCGCCAACGTCTACCTAATCGACAACCTCAACAAGGGCTCCCGCACCGGCCGCCACATCGTCTACACGATCTGGAAGGCCTCCCACATGGACCAGACGTACTACTTCTGCAGCGACGTCACGTTCAGCTGAAGAAGCGACCCGCCGGGCGCGCCCCCCCCCCCCCCCCCTCACCATGTACGCCCAGCCCGCCGCGGCCCACCCGCGTCCGGCGTCACCGGCAGCCCGGTCCGCAACGCGGTCTGCCGGTGCACAGGCACGGCACCGTGATCAGGATGCCCGCCTCTTCGTCGAGGTGCACCACCGTGCGCGCCCCCATGCACATGCGGCAGTCCAGCACGGACGCGACGTAGGGGTCCCGCCACACCCAGTGGAAGGCCACCGGCAGTCGAGGAAGCGGCGGTTTCGCGCGGCGCTCCGCGGGCTCGTTGGCGCCGCCGACGATGCCCAGGCCGGCGCAGAACAGGCAGGCGAGGAACAGCGGTCCCAGCCGCTCCCCGCGGCTGCCTTCGCATTCCGGGCAGGTGATGGGGTCGGTCACGTCCGGCCGGTCCCGCGGCACGTCGTGCACGGCGCCCACGTGTGCTGCTCGTCCTTCTTGCCGTTCAGTTCCAACCACTCTCCTTGGGCGCCCAGGCAGGTTCCGCAGAGCGGGGACGCCTCTTCGCCGTCACCGTTCTTGGCTATAGCCGGACTGTAGTCGGGCCGATGCGCTCCGTCTGTCACTTGAGTGGAGGAAGCCTGTACCGAGCCCGGTTCGAGCGCCGCGCTCGCGTTCCTTCGCGTGCGCGCTCCCTAGTTGCGCGGGCGGGTGGAGGCGCGGAGTTCGAGTTCTATGGGGTGTACGCGTTCCGTTCCCGGCTCGGCGGCTCCTGACAGGAGTTCGAACAGCAGCTCGGCGCAGCTCGCCCCGGCTTCGCGGGGGCGTAGGTCGATCGAGGTGATCGGGGGGTCGGCCATCCGGGTGGCGGCGCTGTCGACGCAGGAGGCGAGGAGCGAGCCCGCCTCCCGCACCATGGGGGCGACCTCGGTGGCCGCGCCGGCGGGGGCGCACACCAGCGCGTCCACCGCCCCGGCTCCCGGCGTGAGCAGGGTGCGGGCGGCGGCGCGGATCTCCTCGCCGGTCGCGTCGAACGAGACCCGCCGCACCCGGGGCGTGACCCCCTTCGCGACGCACCACTCCAGGTAGCCCCGGTGCAGGCTGGCCGCCCAGTCGCTCTCGTCGCCGGCCACGATGAGCCCGGGACGTGTGGAGCCGGCCGAGCCGAGGTGGTCGAGCAGGCGGTGCAGCATCGGGGCGTGCTCCGACCAGACCACCCCGTCCGCCTGGCGCGCCCCGGGGAAGCGTTCGCAGGAGACGGTCGGCAGGCCGGTCGCCATCAGGCTCTCCACCACCGGATCGCCCCCGAGCGGGTCGCCGAGCACCAGGCCGTCCACGCGCGGCGGGCGGGCGCGGCGCTGGCCGGAGGTGATCAGGGTGACGTCGTAGTCGTGTCGTGCCGCCTGCTCGACCACGCCGAACACGAACGACATGTAGTAGGAGGAACGGGTCAGCACCTCGGGCACGTGCAGGCCGATCGTGCCCGTGCTGGCCTTGCGCAGGTGACGGGCCGAGCCGTTGGGTACGTAGCCGAGCCGTTCGGCGACCCGCGCGACCGTCTCGCGGGTGCGCTCCGAGACCCGGCCCGAGCCGCGCAGGGCGTCGGAGGCCGTCGTCTTGGAGACGCCCGCTTCCCTGGCGACGGTGAGGATCGTGACCGGCTCGTCTGCTTGCACGCCCTGATGGTACTGGTGCATCAGCCCTCCACATCCGCCCCGGCTTCCGTTAAGGATCTGTTTCGCCTGGGGCTCAGGGGTTGTGCCGCGCGGCCCGCGCAATTAAGTTAGCGCGAAACTTGCCGGAACGTTCCGGCAGCAGAAAGGGGCGGAACGTTGCACCTGTCCACCGGGAAGCACCCCCATCCTCTCGACCCGCTCGCCGCGCAGGAGATCGACGAGGTCAGACGCATCCTGATGGCCGAAGGGCTGCTCACGGAGACGGTTCGGGTGGCTTACCTGGGGCTGGAGGAGCCGCGGAAAAGCGAGGTGCTGGTCTACGAGCCGGGTGACCCCGTCGATCGCAGGGCACGCGCGTTCCTGCTGGACCTGGCCACCGAGGCGGCGCAGGACGTGATCGTCTCGATCGGCGCGGGCAGGGTGGAGTCCCGCGAGCCGATCGACCCCGCGATCGACGGCCAGGTGCCGATGCTGGACGAGGAGCACGCGCTGGTCCGGCGGGTGCTGCGCGCGGACGCGGGCTGGGCCGAGGCGCTGGCCAGGCGCGGCATCGACGACCCCCAGGGCGTCTACCTGGCCGCGCTCAGCGCAGGACACTTCGGGCTGGCCAAGGAGGAGGGCCGGCGGGTGGCCAGGGTGCTGGCGCACGTCATGCCCACGCCCGAGAGCCTGCCGTGGGCCCACCCGGTGGACGGCCTGGTCGCGTACGTGGATCTGGTCAAGGGTGAGGTCCTGGAGATCGTGGACACCGGTCCCCAGCCGATCCCGCAAGAGTCGGGCGACTACGGCCACGGCCCCTTCCGTACCACGCAGAAGCCCATCCACATCACGCAGCCGGACGGCCCCAGTTTCACGGTGGACGGCCCGCTGGTGACCTGGGAGAAGTGGAGCCTGCGCCTCGGCTACGACATGCGCGAGGGCCTGACGCTGCACCAGATCGGGTTCGAGGACTGCGGCCGGGTCCGCCCGATCGTCTACCGGGCCTCGGTGGCCGAGATGGTCGTCCCGTACGGCGACCCGAGCCCGATCCGCTTCTGGCAGAACTACTTCGACACCGGCGAGTACCAGCTCGGCAAGCTGGCCAACTCCCTCGAACTCGGCTGCGACTGCCTCGGCGAGATCACCTACTTCGACGCCGTCGTCACGGACGGCGCCGGCGTGCCCAAGGTGATCACGAACGCGATCTGCATGCACGAGGAGGACTACGGCGTGCTGTGGAAGCACACCGACCCGGCCAACGGCTCCAGGGAGACGCGCAGGCAGCGCCGCCTGGTGATCTCGTTCTTCGTGACGGTGGGCAACTACGACTACGGCTTCTACTGGTACCTCTACCTCGACGGCACCATCGAGCTGGAGGTCAAGGCCACCGGCATCGTCTTCACCGGCGCCTACGACGAGCGGGCCGCCCCGTACGCGTCGGAGGTGGCGCCGGGACTGGCGGCGCCCTACCACCAGCACCTGTTCGGCGCCCGGCTGGACATGACGGTGGACGGCGTGGCCAACGCCGTGGACGAGGTCGAGGTGGACATTCCCCCGGCCGGTCCGGACAACCCGTACGGGAGCGCCGTCCGCCGCGCCGTCACCCGCCTGCGCACCGAACGCGAGGCCGCCCGCGACGCCGACCTGAAGGCGGAGCGCACCTGGCACGTCGTCAACCCGGACGTACGCAACCGCCTGGGCCGCCCCGTCGGCTACGCCCTGCACCCGGAGGGCAAGCCGACGCTGCTGGCCACGCCGGGATCGAGCATCCACAAAAGGGCCGAGTTCGCCACCAGACATCTGTGGGTCACCCGTTACCACCCCGCAGAGCGCTATCCCGCCGGAGACCTGGTGAACCAGCATCCCGGCGGCGCGGGCCTGCCCGCCTACACCAGGGCCGACCGCGACATCGACGGGCAGGACATCGTGCTGTGGCACACGTTCGGCCTGACGCATTTCCCCCGCACCGAGGACTGGCCCATCATGCCGGTCGACACGTGCGGGTTCGTCCTCAAGCCGGTCGGGTTCTTCGACCGCAACCCCACGCTCGACGTTCCGCCGAGCGCCGCCGAACGTTCCTGTCACTAGAGGAGAAGAGGCCCATGCGTAACCTACGCCTGGCCTGCGGTGTCGCGGCCGCCCTGCTGGCTTCGGCCTGCGCCGCCACCGGAACGACCACCAGCCCGACGGCCGCGGCGCAGGAGAGCGCCGCCCCCGGCTACCTCGCCCTCGCCGACCAGTCACTCCCCTCGGGAGGGACGCTCAACCTCCAGGTCCACATCGACAGCGGCGCCGCCACCGGCTACGACCCGCAGCTCGCCGACGTCGCCACCACCTGGCAGCTGCTGTCGCTGTCCTACGAGACGCTGGTCACGGTGGGCCCCGACTTCTCCGTGCAGCCGCTGCTGGCCGAGAAGTGGGACACGCCGAGCCCCACCGAGTACGTCTTCCACCTGCGCAAGGGCGTCCGCTTCTCCAACGGCAGGGAGATGACGGCCGGCGACGTGGTGGGCAGCCTCAAGCGGCTGCTGGCCTCCAAGTCGGTGTGGCGCGGCCAGCTCGGCCCGGTCAAGTCGGCGGCCGCGGACGGTGACGGCAGGGTGAAGGTGACGCTGAGCGAGCCGTACACGCCGTTCCTGGCGGCGCTGGCCAACGTGCCGGCGGCGGTGCTGCCGATGAAGGAGATCGACGACAAGTCGGTCGATCCGGCCACCACGCTGCTCGGCACCGGCCCGTACGTGGTCGAGAACCACCGTCAGGACGTGTCATGGACGTTCAAGCGCAACGACACCTACTGGAACAAGGGCAAGCCGGCCGCCGACGCGCTGAACATCACGATCGCCCCCGAGGAGGCCGCGCGCATCGCCGCGCTGCAGAACGGCAGCGCCGCCCTGGCCACTCTGGGCAACGTGGACTCGTCCACGATGCTGGCCGGGGCCGGGAACGTGCAGGTCAAGACGCAGGCCACCACCGACTTCTACTACCTGATGCTCAACAGCCTGAAGCCGGGCTCGAAGCTGGCCGACCCGAAGGTGCGCCAGGCCATCGCCATCGCGCTGGACAATCAGCAGATCGCGGACGTGGCGCTGGGCGGTCAGGGCAAGCCGACCGCGATCACCCCGGTGGGCCTGCCGGGCGCCTGTGACCCGGCCGCGCTGCCGTCGGCGGCCAAGAGCGTGGACGACGCCAAGGCGCTGCTGGCCGAGGCCGGCGCGCGGAACCTGTCGTTCACGCTCACCATCTTCTCCACCGAGCCGGCCCCGGCCGTCGCCCAGGTGATCCAGCAGAACCTCCAGCAGGCCGGCATCACCGTCAAGATCGAGCAGATGGACGAGGCGAGCTGGTCGGGCAAGGTGTACGGCAAGGCGCCCGCCGACTTCGACGCCGCCCTGTCGTGGTTCGCCGGATACGCCGACCCCGGCATGGTCACCAAGTGGTGGAACCCGGAGACGGCCGGCTTCAACGCCGGCTTCATGAAGCCGGACAAGGAGCTGAACACCCTCATCGACGCGGCGGGCAAGGAGCCGGCCGGCCCGTCCAGGGACAAGGCGCTGGCCGCCGTGTGCGCCAAGGCGGACGCGGACGCGCAGATGATCCCGCTGGTCACCCGCCCGGCCACGGTCGCGTTCAGGACCGACGCGCTCAGCCCGAGCCTGTACGCCACCGAGGGCTACGGCAACGTGCTGCGCCTGGTCGCCGACGCCCGCGTGAAGAAGACCCAGTAGCCATGCGGTTGCTGATGTGGTGGTCCGGCCGGGCGCTCAGCTCGGCCGCCACGCTCCTGGGCGTCTCGGTCCTCATCTTCACCGCCGTGCGCCTGATGCCGGGCGGCTTCGCGGAGACCGTGCTCGGGCCGTTCGCCACCGCCGAGCAGAAGGCCGCGCTGGCCGCCCGCTACGGGCTCGACCAGGCGGTCTTCATCCAGTACGGGCACTGGCTCGCGGCCGTCGCGGGCGGCGACTTCGGCGTGTCCATGATCAGTCGTCAGCCGGTGGGCGCGGAGCTGCTGGCCCGGCTGCCGGTCACCGCCGAGCTGACGGTGCTGGCCGTGCTGGCGAGCGTGCTGGCCGGCGTGCCGCTGGGCGTGCTGACCGCCGTGCGCGCCCGCCCCGAGGGCGGCGGCGCGGCGGGGCGGCTGTTCAGCGGGCTGGGCGTCAGCGTGCCCGAGTTCGTGCTGGGCAGCCTGGTGGTGTTCGTCTTCTCCCGGTACGCGCTCGGCCTCAAGGTCGGCTCCTGGGTGCCGCTCACCCAGGACCCGGCGGCGAACCTGGCCACGATGATCCTGCCCGCGGCCGTCCTGTCGATCTTCTCCATCTCGGTGACCGCCAGGACCACCCGCGACGCCGTCATGGGCGTGCTGGTCGAGCCGTACGTGACGGCCGCCGTCGGGCGCGGGGAGTCGCCGTGGTTCATCGTCAGGCACCACATCCTGCGCAACGCCGCCACCCCCGTGGTCACGCTGGTCGGCACCACGATCGCGTACCTGCTGGGCGGCGCGCTGATCGTCGAGCACGTCTTCAACCTGCCCGGCGTCGGCTCCTACATCGTGCAGGCCGTCGGTCGCCGCGACTACGCGGTGGTGCAGGCGGGCGTGCTGCTGGCGGCCGGGGTGTTCATCGTGATGAACGTGCTGATCGACCTGCTGGTCGGGGTGCTCGACCCCCGGCTCGGCGTCATGGCGGGGAGGCGCTCGTGAGGAGACTGGACCGGCTGTCGATCGGCGGGCTGGTCACGCTGCTGGTCCTGGTGGTGTTCGCGCTGGGCTCCCCGATGGGGATCGGCGGCGATCCGGACGCGATCGTCGGCCCCCGCCTGCAGCCCCCGGGTCCCGGCTGGTGGCTGGGCACCGACAACCTGGGCCGCTCGCTGCTGCCGCGCGTCATGGAGGGCGTGGGCACGACGCTGCTGCTGTCGTCCGTCGCGGTGCTGGTCACGGCCGCGTTGAGCGCGACGTTCGGCATCGTCGCCGGATACCGTGGCGGCTACCTGAACGAGCTGGTGATGCGCCTGGTGGAAGTGCTCTACTCCTTCCCGGCCATCGTGCTGGCCATCCTGGTCGCCGCCGTGCTCGGCCCCGGCCAGACGGCGGCGCTGGCCAGCATCGTGCTGGTGACGATCCCGCTGATGACCCGGCTGGTGCGGGCCGCCGCCGTGGCCGTCTCGCAGCGCGACTACGTCACCTCCGCCGTCATCAGCGGCGCCCGGCTGTCGCGCGTGCTCGTCCGGCACGTGCTGCCGAACGTGGCCGGCACGATCGCCGTGCAGGGCACGTACGCGCTGTCGGTCGGCATCGCGGTCGAGGGCGGGCTGAGCTTCCTCGGCTTCGGGGTGCAGCCGCCGCAGGCCTCGCTCGGGGTGCTCATCCAGCAGGGCGGCACGTACATGATCGCCGCGCCGTGGCTGATCCTCGGCCCCGGGGTCGTGCTGGTGGCGGCGATCCTGGCGATCAACGTGGTCGGAGACGGGCTGCGCGACCGGCTCGAACCCAGGGAGACGAGGACCTTGACATGAGCCTGCTCTCGGTACGGAATCTGGTGATCGACTATCCGCGCACCAGGGCGCTCGACGGCGCCGATCTCACCCTGCAGCCGGGGGAGAGCCTCGGGCTGGTCGGCGAGAGCGGTTCGGGCAAGTCCACGCTCGGCTCGGCCGTCGGCCGGCTGCTGCCCACGACGGCGCGGCGGACGGACGGGGAGGTGCTGGTCGCCGGGGAGCCGGTGTTCGAGCTGCCCGCCGCCCGGCTGCGCCACCTGCGCAGGAAGCACCTCGGGTTCGTCTTCCAGGACCCGATCGCCTCGCTCGACCCGACCATGCGCGTCGGCGCCCAGCTGCGGTTGGTGCTCGGGCGCGGCGGCGACGTGGGCTTCCACCTGGCGCGGGTCAGGCTCGACGACCCGCGCGTGCCGCGCGCCTACCCGCACCAGCTCTCCGGCGGCATGGCGCAGCGGGTGGCCATCGCGATGGCCATGGCCACCTCGCCCGAGCTGCTCGTCGCCGACGAGCCGACCGCCGCCCTGGACAGCCAGGTGCGCGAGGAGGTGTCGAACGTGGTGTTCTCGCTGGCCGCCGAGGCGGGCACAGGCATTCTGTGGCTCAGCCACGACCTGCCCGCCGTGGCCCGCCGCTGCGACCGGGTCGCGGTCATGTACGGCGGGCGCGTCGTCGAGAGCGGCCCCGCCCGCGAGGTGCTGGGCGACCTGGCCCACCCCTACACGGCGGCGCTGGCGGGCTCGGCTCCCGCCGCCGCGGCGCACGGCGTGCGGCTGCGTCCGGTGCCCGGCCGCCCGCCCGTGCTCGACGGCCCGTCGGCGGGGTGCGCGTTCGCGCCGCGCTGCCCGTTCGCGGAGGAACGCTGCGAGCACGAACGCCCGGTCCCGGTCCGCGTCCGCGAGCAGGACGTCCTGTGCCACCGGGCGGGCGAGCTGGAGTTGCGCGTGTCACAGGGCGACGCGGTGCCGGAGGGCGCTGTGTCTGAGGGCGGCGTTGTGCCGCAGGATGGCGCCGTGTCGGAGGTGAAGGCGTGATCCTCGAACTGGACGACGTCACCGTCACCTTCGCCGCGGGCCCGCCGTTCCGGCGCATCCACCTCGACGCGATGCGCCACGTCACGCTGTCGGTCGCCGAGGGCGAGACGCTGGGCCTGGTCGGCGAGTCGGGCTCGGGCAAGACGACCACCAGCCGGGTCGCACTCGGCCTGCAACGTCCCACGGCCGGCACGGTCAAATTCGGCGGCCGCCCGTTCCCCAGGCGGCGGCGCGAGCTGGCCGGTCGCATGCAGGCCGTGCTCCAGCACCCGCACTGGTCGCTCAACCCGCGCATGCGCGTCGGCCAGAGCGTCGCCGAGCCGCTGTCGGTGCTCGGCCGCCCCACAGGTAACGCGGTCACCGAGGTGCTGGAGCAGGTCGGCCTGGAGGCGGCCTTCGCCGGCCGCTACCCGCACGAGCTCTCCGGCGGCCAGCGCCAGCGGGTCTCGATCGCCCGCGCGCTGGTCACCAGGCCGGGCTTCATCGTCTTCGACGAGGCCGTCAGCGCGCTGGACGTCTCCGTCCAGGTGCAGATCCTCAACCTGATCAAGGACCTGCAGTCCGAGTACGGCTTCAGCGCCCTGTTCATCTCCCACGACCTGGGCGCGGTCCGCTACGTCGCCGACCGGATCGCGGTCATGCGCGCGGGCGAGATCGTGGAGACCGCCGAGACGGCCACCTTCTACTCCGCCCCTTCCCA
The DNA here is from genome assembly GCF_039529435.1 of Nonomuraea maheshkhaliensis. NCBI lineage: Bacteria > Bacillati > Actinomycetota > Actinomycetes > Streptosporangiales > Streptosporangiaceae > Nonomuraea > Nonomuraea maheshkhaliensis. The sequence goes on along the minus strand of NZ_BAAAMU010000152.1, from coordinate 4,122 downwards.
CGAGTACTCGAAGCAACTGCTGGAGGCCCTATGAACGACATGAGCGCGGGCCCGCGGCTCGCGACCCCGTCCGCGTTCGCCCCTGGCGGGCCGCGCAACGCGGACCTGCCGCTGACCCCGCAGCCCAGCCCCGGGCGCGCCTCGGTCGCGTTCGACCTGCCCGGCGTGTACGTCGGCACGGCCGAGTACGGCGAGGGCCCCACCGGCTGCACCGTCGTCCACCTGCCCGCGGGCGCGCGCACGGCCGTGGACGCGCGCGGCGGCGCGGTCGGCATGAGCGGCGGCTACGACTTCAACCACGCGATCTGCCTGGCGGGCGGCTCGGTGTACGGGCTGGCCGCGGCGGCGGGTGTCAGCGACGAGCTGCTCGCCCGCCGGGACAACCGCACGAAGTGGGACGAGTTGCAACTGGTGTCCGGGGCGGTGATCTACGACTTCTCCTGCCGCGACACCGCCGTCTACCCGGACGCCGAGCTGGGCCGGGCCGCGCTGCGCAACGCGGTCGAGGGCGAGTTCCCGGTGGGCCGGTGCGGCGCGGGCCGGACGGCGAGCGCCGGCAAGGTGGACTTCGGCCGGGCCGAGTTCGCCGGTCAGGGGGCCGCCTTCGGCACGTTCGGCGAGGCGAAGGTGCTGGTGGCGACCGTGGTCAACTCGGTGGGCGCGGTGATCGACCGGCAGGGCCGGGTCGTGCGCGGCAACTACCACGCCGGCCTCGGGGAGCGGCGCCACCCGAGCGCCGACTACGCCGAGGCGATCGGCGACGGCGCGCGGTCGGTCATGGGCAACACCACGCTGACCGTGATGATCACCAACGTGCGGCTGACGGGCATCGAGCTGCTCCAGGTGGGCCGCCAGGTGCACAGCTCGATGCACCGGGGAATCCAGCCGTTCCACACGCTGACGGACGGCGACACGATGTTCGCGATGACGACCGACGAGGTCGAGCTGACCGGCGTCAAGCCGACCGGCCTCGGCACGCTGGCCTCCGAGCTGGCCTGGGACGCGATCCTGAGCGCGGCGGAGTAGCCGCGATGCACACGTTTCCCCGCTACGCGGCCCAGGATCCGGCGCAGGTGGACCTGCTGGTCAGGGAGAACCCGTTCGCGCTGGTCGTGAGTACGGTGGACGGCGTGCCGGTGGCCACGCACGTGCCGGTCATCCTGGAGAGCGACCGGGTCGAGGGCGGCACGCTGCTCGGGCACCTGGCCCGCGCCAACCCGCACTGGCGCTCCTGGGAGCCGTCGCCGGAGGTGCTGGTGATCTTCCAGGGGCCGCACGGCTACGTCTCGCCCACCGTGTACGCCACCGACCCGGCCGTCCCGACCTGGGACTACGCGGCGGTGCACGTGACCGGCCGGCTGGAGCTGCTCGACGACGCCCTTGAGGTGGTGGAGCGCACGGTCGAGGCCGTGGAGTCGGCCCGCCGCCCGTCGTGGGCGCCGACCCCGGCCTCCAGGGAGAGGTTCCGCGTGTTGCTGCCGGGGGTAGTGGCCTTCAGGGTGCACGTGCGTACCGTGCAGAGCATGTTCAAGCTGAGCCAGGACATCGACGCCGAGCGGTACGCCCGCGTCCGCGACTCCTTCGCCGCGGCGAACCCGCGGCTCGCCGATTTGATGGACAGGTCATGACATTTCCCTGCTTTACGTCCAGCCAGACCGACCCCAGGGCCCGCGGCAAAGAACTGGGCACTCACCTGCGCAAGCGCATCGTCGCCAACCTCACCGGCTACACCGAGCTGTTCGCGGTCGCCGGCGCCAGGCCCGCGCAGGTGCGCGCGTGGGGCGAGCGGGCGCTCGACCGCAGCGCCGCCTGGGCGCCGTCGCTGGCGGAGGAGATGGCCGGGATCGCGGCCGGCGCCGGGCTGGACCCGTGGCAGGTGGCCGTGGTCAACGCCCGCACCGAGATCCTGGCCGGCATCGACGCGGTCGGCCACGGCGAGTGCTCGACCTCCGTTGTGCTGCCGGAGCAGGGCCCGCCACGCACGGTGCAGACCTGGGACTGGCACGACCACCTGCGCGACGCGCCGATGTTGTGGGAGCTGGAGCCGCGGCCCGGCCACGTCGTGCGCACGTTCACCGAGGCAGGGGTGCTGGCCAAGATAGGCGTCAACACGGCGGGCCTCGGCGTGCACTTCAACATCCTGCGCCACGTCACCGACACCGCCGAGACCGGCGTGCCCGTCCACCTGATCGCCCGCCGCATCCTCGACGAGGCGGCCACGGTCGAGGAGGCCGCGGACATCGCCCGCTCGGCCCCGGTCTCCGCATCCAGCGTCATCACGGCCGTGACGGACGGCGGCGCCGCCTCGATCGAGATCTCACCGGCCGGGGTGGCCGTCATCCCGCCGGGGCCCGACGGGGTCCTGCAGCACTGCAACCACTTCCTGGACGCGGACCTGGCGGCGGGGGAGCGGCACGCCACCGAGCGGCCCGGCACCTACGACCGCCTGCGGCACCTGCACGACCACGTCGAGGCGCTCAGTGACGCCGACCTCAACGCGCGGGCGCTGGCCATGCTCGCCCACGCGCCCGACGACGCGCCCGTCTGCGCCCATCCCGACCTGACCCAGCCGCTCAACCAGCGCTGGGAGACGCTCGCCACGATCGGCCTCGACCTGGCCGCCGGGCGGCTGCGGGTGCACCAGGGCGGGCCGTGCCAGGTCACCGAGGCGACCTGGCAGACCTTCTGAGCGCTCTACTCAAACCCCTATTTGAACCCCTGGTTGAACGCTGCGATGCCCGTGAGCGCCTTGCCGATGACCAGGGAGTGGATCTCCGAGGTGCCCTCGTAGGTCAGCACGGACTCCAGGTTCACCGAGTGCCTGATCACCGGGTATTCGAGGGTGATGCCGCTCGCTCCGAGCAGCGTGCGGCACTTCCTGGCGATCTCCAGGGCCTCGCGCACGTTGTTCAGCTTGCCCAGGCTCACCTGCTCGGGGGTGAGCGTGCCGGCCTCCTTCAGCCGGCCGAGATGCACGGCGAGCAGCAGGCCCTTGCCCAGCTCCAGCGCCATGTCCGCGAGCTTCTCCTGGGTCAGCTGGTACGACGACAGCGGCCTGGCGAACACCTCCCGCTGCGCGGTGTAGGCGAGGGTGGTCTCCAGGCAGTCCAGCGCCGCCCCCATGGCGCCGAACACGATCCCGAACCTGGCCTCGTTCAGGCAGCCGAGCGGCCCGGACAGGCCCCTGGCGCCGGGCAGCATCGCCGCGCCGGGCAGGCGTACGCCGTCCAGCACCAGCTCGCTGGTCACGCTCGCGCGCAGCGAGATCTTGTGCTTGACGTCGTTGACGGTGAAGCCGGGGGTGCCCGCCGGGACCAGGAAGCCCCTGACGCCCTCGTCGGTGCGGGCCCAGACCACCGCCACGTCCGACACCGAGCCGTTGGTGATCCACAGCTTGGTGCCGTTCAGCACCCAGTCGCCGCCCTCGCGCTTGGCCGTGGTCCGCATGCCGCCGGGGTCGGAGCCGAAGTCGGGCTCGGTCAGGCCGAAGCAGCCGATGCGCTCGCCGGCCGCCATCGCGGGCAGCCACTCCTGCTTCTGCTCCTCGCTGCCGTACTTCCAGATCGCGTACATCGCCAGCGAGCCCTGCACCGACACCAGGCTGCGCAGGCCGGAGTCGGCCGCCTCCAGCTCCAGGCAGGCCAGCCCGTACGAGACCGCGCCCATGCCGGCGCAGCCATAGCCGTCGAGGTGCATGCCGAGCACGCCGAGCGAGCCGAGCGTGCGGGCCAGCTCCCGCGCGGGCAGTTCCCCGGCCTCGAACCAGCCGGCGACGTGCGGGCGGATCTCCCGGTCGCACACGAGCCTGACCGTGTTCCTGATCTCGCGTTCCTCCTCGGTCAGCAGGGTGTCGAGGGCGAAGAGGGTGGTGGGTGCGATCATTCCCGCTCCGTATTTTGGATCCAATATTGAAAATCCAATATGGCACAGTTAGGGTGCGTTGACCATGGACGTTCTGAATCTCATCGGTGGTCGCTGGGTCGAGGGCGAGGGCGAGGAGTTCGCCGACACCAACCCCGCACGGCCCGCCGAGGTCGTGGCGCGCGGGCGGTTCGCGTCCGTGCCCGAGGTGGAGCGTGCCGTCGCGGCGGCCCGCGCCGGCGCGCCCGGCTGGGCGGCGAC
>NZ_BAAAMU010000151.1:0-24289 GCF_039529435.1 Nonomuraea maheshkhaliensis | reverse complement strand
GACCGGGTCCTGGAGCACTACCTGCACACCGCGTACGAGGCCGCCCTGCGCCTGCACGTGCCCGCCGAGTGGCTGCTGCGCCCCGGGCCGCCCGCGCCCGGCGTCCGCGCCGAAGCCCCGGCGGGACACCGGCAGGCGCTGGCCTGGTTCCAGGCCGAGCACGCGGTCCTGGCGGCGGTGCTCCGCCAGGCCATGGCCGACGGCCGCCACGACCAGGCGGTCCGGCTGGTCTCGGCGCTGCAGTTCTGGCTGATGCGCAGGGGACACCGGCAGGAACACCTCGACTGCCTGCGGGCGGCCCTGGAGGCGGCCGCCCGTACGGGCGATCAGCGGGCGCGGGCGGCCACACACCGCTGGCTCATCCCGGTGACCGCCGAACGCGGCGAGCCCGACCAGGCCTACACGCACTTCCGCCGGGCGCTCGCCTACGCCCGCGAGGCCGGCGACCTGGCCGAGGAGGCCTTCTCTCTCTTCGACATCGGCCTGGCCTGTGTGCACGGGGGACGGATGGAGGAGGCGCTGGGCCACGCGCGGGCCGCGCTCGAACCCCTGCGCGCGGCCCGCCTGACCGCCACCGAGGCCTACGTCCTGAACCTGATCGCCTGGTGCCGGTGCGCCCTCGGCGACCACGAGCGGGCGCTTCAGGCCGGCGAGAAGGCGCTGGCCATCGCCACGGAACGGGGCGACGAGTCCGTGCGGGGCCACATCCTCGACACGCTGGGCATGATCAGGCACCACCGGGGCGAGCACGACGACGCGATCGCGCACTTCCGCCGCGCCCTGGCCTCGTGCGGCGCGCTCGGCCACCGCTACGACGAGGCCGAGATCCTGCTCCACCTCGGCGACACGCTCCAGGCCGCCGGCCGGACCGGCCAGGCGGTACACACCTGGCGCCGCTCCCTGGCCATCCTGGTCGAGCTGGGGCACCCCGCCGCCGACGACGTACGGGCGAGGCTGCCGGACCACGACCTCTCACCGGCCACGCCCGGACCCGCCTTTCCCGAATAGGCGCCCGCGCCGATTCACCGGGGTCCGCGAACCGATTTCGGCGCGACGTGCTGCTGTCCGCCGCCCGCGAGCCGCGCGTGCGCGTCGTGCTCGGGGGGCATCGCGGAGAGGCGCTGACCCGAAGTTCAGCCCGGACGGGCGGCGCCTGGCCACGCAGGCCGGGGGTGGCGAACGGGGACGATTCGGCGGGCACGATCGTTCACCCGGCAGGGGTGATGTGATGAATCTGGCCGAGCAGGACCCGGAGACCCTGGCGGACCAGGGGGAGGCCCACCGCCTGGAAGGCCGCTTCGACGAGGCGGTCGACTGCTTCTCGCGGGCCGTCGAGCTCGCCCCGGACTACGCGTACGCGCTCGGCTCGCGCGGCCAGGCGTACCGGGCGCTGGGCCGGGAGGCGGAGGCGCTGGCCGACCTCGACCGCGCCTTCGAGCTGGCGCCCGAGCTGGGCTGGGTGAGCATCGAACGGGCGCTGATGGCCTCCGACGCCGGCGACGACCAGCGGGCGCTGGAGATCCTGGACCGCGCGATCCTGGCCGACCCCGGCAACGCGTACGTGCCCTGGCACCGGGCCCTCGTCAAGGAGTCACTGGGACGCTACGGCGAAGCCCTGACCGACCTCGACCTGTTCGTCGCACACGACCCGGATGACCCGGAGGGCTACTGGAAGCGCGGCCAGGTCCACCGCTACCTGAAAAACTACCCGCGGGCGCTGGCCGACTTCGGCCGCGCGATCGAGGCCGACCCCGCCCACTGGCGCTCGTACGCCGAGCGAGGGGCCGTCCACTACTGGATGGACGACCACGACGACGCGCTCGCGGACCTGGACCGGGCGCTCGAACTCGGTGGCGGCGAGAGCGGCTTCACTCACCGCTACCGCGGGCTGGCCTGCTGGTTGCTGGACCGGGACGACGAGGCGGTCGCGGAGCTGACCCGCGCCATCGCGCTCCACGGCGACGACGAGGAGCTCTTCTTCGAACGCGGCCGGATGCACACCTACGCGAAGCGGTACGAGCAGGCGCTGGCCGACTTCGACCGCGCGCTCGAACTGGAGCCCGGGTACGCCTCCGCCCTGGCCGAGCGCGGCCACGTCCACCGGCAGCTCGGGCACATGGAGCAGGCGCTGGCCGACCTCACCCGGGTCGTCCAGGCCGATCCCGCGCACACGTGGGCCCTGCTCGAACGGGCGCGTACCTATGACGACCTGGACCGGGAGGCGGAGGCGCTGGCCGACCTGAACCGGGTGATCGACCTCGACCCGGGCAACGCCGGCGCGTACGAGAACCGCGCGGACGTGTCGTGGAGCATCCGCCCTGAGGAGGCGGTGGCCGACTACACCCGCGCGATCGAGCTGGATCCGCATCGCTACTGGAGCCACACCGGGCGCGGCTCCCTGCTGAACACCATGGGACGCCGGGCGGAGGCCCTCGCCGACCTCACCAGGGGGATCGAGCTCGACCCCCGCATCGCCTTCGCCTTCGCGGCCCGCGGCGACATCCACCTGGCCGAGGGAGACCTGGAGGAGGCGCTGGCCGACCTGGACCGGGCGATCGCGCTCGACCCCGAGTCCGGCTGGGCGCGCGGCCTTCGCGGCCGGGCCCTGTACTACCTCGACCGCGAGGAGGAGGCGCTGGCCGAACTGGACAAGGCCATCGCCCGCGAACGTGACGACGCCAAGCTCATCCTGCTGCGGGGCATCGTACTGAAGGATCTGGGCCGTTATCGGGAGGCGCTGACCGACGTCGAGCGGGCGGTCGACCTCGACCCCACCGCCAGGGCGTACGCCGAGCGCGGCGACGTCCTGATCTTCCTCAAGCGGTACGAGGACGCGCTGGCGGACCTGGACCGTGCGGTCGAGCTCGACCCGGATGACGGCTTCGCCAGGGAGAACCGCGGGATCCTCTACTCGGGTCTGGGCCGCGACGAGGACGCGTGCGCGGAGCTGAGCACGGCCATCGCCCTCGGCTACGACTTCCCCCTGACCCGCCTGGTGCGCGGCCGCAGCCTGCTGAACCTGAGCAGGCGCGAGGAGGCGATAGCCGACTTCGACCGCGCCATCGAACTGGACCCGGGCCACGTGCGCGCCCTGGTCGCCCGCGGCCTCGCCTACGTCGAGCTGCACCGCTACGAGGAGGCGCTGGCCGACCTCGACCGGGCGACCGAGCTCGACCCGAGCCACGAGGAGGCCGCGGAGCTGCGCGACCACCTGTTCCTGCTGCTGCTCAGCCCCGCCGAGAGCTTCTCGCTGTTCGCGCACCACCTGGTGATGGGCACGTGGGAGCTGGCGGGCGACAACCCCGAGGAGTTCGTCGAGGCCCTGGACGGCTGGGCGAACCTCTGGCGGATCGCCGGGGACGAGGAGCTCCGCGCGAAGGAGCTCCAGACCCTGGACCGGACGATCGCGGAGGATCCCGCCGACGTCGTCGCCCTGGCCTCCCGGGCCCTGCAGCACCGCGCGGCCGGCCGCTACCAGGCGGTGCTGGCGGACCTCGACCGGGTCCTCGTGGCCGAACCGGACAACCGGTGGGCCCTCGGCCTGCGGCGTGCCGCCCAGTTCGACGGCGGGCGGCCCGACGAGGACGACGACGACTTCGACTGGGCGTACCGGCTCTACCACCTGGGGCTGCCGGCCTCCCTTGAGGTGATGTGCGCGATCGCGCTGGCGCACGGGCCCGACCACCTGACCGACGTCATGCGCGCGGACCTGCGCAGGAGGGAACGGCGGATCGCCGCGGGCAGCGAGGGCGCCGCCGCCGGGCTGCTGGAGCTGGCCGGCGAGTACGCGCTCGTGGGGCCGGACGAGGACATGGAACGGTTGCACGCGCGGGCCCGCACGGAACCCGACTACGACACGGCGAAGGCCGCCCGGATCGCCGCCACCCAGGACCTCCTGGACAAGTCCGACGGGGCCGGCGAGGAGCTGCCGCAGTTCCGCAGGCTGAGACACCTGCTCGCACTGCTGCAACAGTGAACCGCCCGCGCATGACGGGCCGCGCAGCTCGTCCAGCAGAGCCGGCTCAGCGACGACGGCCCACCGGTCGCCGGCCAGATAGGTCCCGCCGTACGGCCGCGCCTCGCCGAGCCACGCGTCACCTTGTACCCGGTCTGTCCGTACCCGTTTCCCCTGGATACGCAGCCGGCCCGGCCCGGATTCAACGCCGCGTACCCCATTTCAGAAAAGAGCGGGGGCCGTCGGACCGACGACCCCCGCCAAGGGCGGACCCTCGCTACCCGGCGTAGGTCTCGAACTCGGCGACCCTCGGCGTGCCGTTCGAGCTGGTGATCCGGAACGTGATCTTGCTCAGCGAGGTCGGCGTGAAGGTGATCGCGCCCGCCCCGCTGCCCGACTTCAGCACCGCGCCGTTGCCGGCGTCGAGCAGTTGCCAGGACCCGATGCCGCCGCTCGACCCCGACGGCTCGCGGATGACGACACTGGAGACGGTCGTGGCGGAGCCCCACTTGATCGAGATGTCACCGGTCGAGCCGGAGGGCGACCAGTAGGTGCTCATGTCGCCGTCGCGCACGTGGCCGTAGCTCGTCCCGCTCGCCTTGCTGGAGCCGTCGGAGCCGGCCCCGATGCTGAGGTTGGTCCCGCCGGGCGGAGGGGTGACCGTCGGCGTCACGGTCGGCGTCACCGTCGGGGTGGTCGTGGGCGTCTGGGGCGTGCAGGAGCCGTCCGACACCCGCAGCCCCTTGTTGGCGCCCGCCGTCTGGCGGACGACGTCCGGCACGCAGTTCGCCCCGTCGAGGCTGTAGGAGTACGGGACGCTGACGGAGGTGTTCGACTGCGGATTGGGACCGGCGGGGTTGTTGTCGCCGCTGCGGCTGGACCAGGTCACGTTGTCGAAGATGTTGCCGCTGACCTGCCAGTAGCCGGCCTCGTCGGTGTAGAACGTGCCGAGAACGTCCTTGGAGTCCTCGAAGTAGTTGTTGTCCACCTTGGCGCGGCCACCGGCCCGGGAGTTGATGCCCGACTCGTGCAGGTCCACGTAGTGGTTGTTGTAGATGTGGGCGATGCCGCCACGCAGCAGGGGCGTGCGCGAGTCGATGTTCTGGTACAGGTTGTGGTGGAAGGTGACGTAGCCGTTCGACCGGTCGCTCTCGCTGGACCCGATGAGCCCGCCGCGGCCGGAGTTGCGCAGGGTGCTGTAGGACAGGGTCACGTACTGGGTGTCGTCCTTCATGTCGAAGAGGCCGTCGAAGCCCTCCGACTCCCCGCCCGACGCCTCCAGGGTGACGTGGTCGACCCACACGTTGCGCACGCCGCTCTCCATGCCGATGGCGTCGCCGCCGTTCGACGTGGGGGAGCCCGACTTCTTGACGTTCCTGACGGTCACGTTCTGGATGATGATGTTGCGGGCCTCGCGGATGTGGATGCCCAGCTGGTCGAAGACGGCGCCGTTGCCGACGCCGATGATCGTGACGTTGCTGATCTGCTTGAGTTCGATCACGCCGGCGGCGGTGTTGCAGCTCCCGCCCGACACCTTGGAGGTGTTGCCGTGGTTGATCGTCCCCTCGACCTCGATGGTGATCGGGGTGCTGCTGCTGGCCCGGCCGCACAGGGCCGCGTGGATCGCGGTCCCCGTGGTGGCCCGCACCGTCTGCCCGCCGGCGCCGCCGGTGGTGCCGCCGTTGGCGCTCGCGTACCCGGTGACGGTGCCGACCGCCGCCGACGCCTGGATCATCGGCAGAGCCACCGCGGCGGGGGCCGCCGGGGGCGCCCCCCGCCGTGGCCGCCGCGGCCAGCGCCGCCCCGAGTCGTAACACGACTGCTCGTCTCATGCTCGTCCCGCCTTCGTCGTCGGATGCCGCACGCGTTTCTCACGGTCCCTGGCGCGCTCCCAGGCATGGGCCGATGGCCGCGGGGGTCGCGGCGGCGGGCCGGTCGTGGGTTTGCGTCAGTGCCCGGGGCGACCGTAGGAAAGCGCTTTCCTCGTGTCAACGAGCCGTGAAACTTTCATCGCGGGGTTGGGTGAGGTCGCGCGCCCGGCCGTTCGCGTTCCTCCGTGCGCCGGAAGGGTGTGGCCCGAGGCGGTGAGAGTGCTGGTCAGCGGCGGTCGAAGCACGCTGTGGCCGTACGGTGCGAGGCATGCGGCGGGTCGTCGCCCGGTGGGGCTCATTCCGCCACGCCGCCGATCGGATCCTGCAACAACTCGGCCGCGAGATGCCGCAGTGGCCCCTCTCGGGTACGGACGCGTCGGTCTCACACGCGCAGGACGGTGACGTGGCGGCCGGACGGTGTGGTGGCCTGCTCGAAGGCGCCCCGCTCCGCCCAGGGCAGGGCTTTGGAGCGTCGGTTGGACATCACCAGCACGCCGGTGCCGAGGGTGAGGCGGCCGAGGTAGCTGTCGAGCTGCGTGAGGCCCTCGGAGGTCGGGTCGCGCTCGCCCGGTCGCCGGACCTTGAGCTCCATGGCCTCGCGTTGCGATCGCCCAGCACCCGGAGCAGGACCTCCCGGTAGATGGGGTTGGCGATGTCCAGGGCTCGGGTGTCCCGGATGAGGCCCAGATCGTGGACGTAGGAGACGGCGTGGTCGAAGGACATGTCCGTGTCCGGCGACATGCCGGCCACGATCGGCTCGATCACCCGCATGACTCGGGGGTCCTGCAGCCGGGCCGCCAGGGAGTCGAGGTGGGTGGCGCGGGCCCGGATCAGCGTGGAGCGGCCGGAGACAACGCGCGCGAACGGCAGGGGCCAGGCTCCCAGGGGTGAAGGCTTCCCCCCGTACGGGGGAGGCGCGCACGTTGCCGAAGGCTGGACGCTTGGGGCGGGCGTTCGAGGGCTGGAGGGTGATGTGGCTGCTTCGCCGCGGGTCAGGGTGATAGTCTGGCTGCTGCTGTGCGGGCTGGTGCCGTGGGCGGCGGTGAAGACCGTGTGGACTCTCGGCGGTGACGCCCTGGGCGTGACCGGTCAGGACTGGCGGCGGGGGATCGAGAGTGACGGGGGCGCTGTCTACCAGGCGCTGGCGGCCGTCGGCGTCGATCTGACGGTGCTGGCGGCGCTGCTCGGCGTCTTCCTCGCCCTCGGGCTGGTGCACCGGTGGGGAAAGGTGTTCCCGAGGTGGGTGCCGCTGGTCGCCGGGCGGCGGGTGCCGGCTCTCCTGCCGCTGGTCCCGGCCTGGGGCGTGGGGTTGTGCCTGGGCGGGTACGGGATCGTCCTGCTGGTCATGGTGCCGCTCAGCCTGGTCGGGGTGATCCCGCCGTTCGCGCCGCCGGCGCCGTTCACCAGCAGCGGGGACGTGACGTGGATGATCCTCTTCGGCGGGCTGGCCTTCGGCGGGCTGGGCTGCGCGCTCGTCGTGGGAGCGTGGTCGTACGCGCGTCGTAAGCAGTGCGACGGGCCGTGCGAGCGGCGTCAAACCGGGGCGTAAGCCTTCTCCCCGCCAGTTTCAGGTTATAGCAGATGCTCCCGCCTCATGAGAAATCGAAAAGTGCTCCATACTGCCGGTTGCCAATCGACCAGACGAGCGATGGAGCGACGGAAATTGGCTTACGTCATGCATTTCGATCAGATCGACTCGACGAAGGTCGCGGAGGTCGGCGGCAAGGGGGCGCAGCTCGGCGAGCTTTCCACGGTCGAGGGCGTCCGCGTGCCGGACGGCTTCTGCGTCACGACGGACGCGTTCCAGCGGGTCATGGCCGCGACGCCGTCGCTCGACGCCCTGCTCGACCTGCTGGCGCGGGCCGAACCTGACGACCGCGAGGCGATCGGCGCCGCGAGTGCCGAGCTCCGCCGCGTGGTCGAAGGCGTCGAGCTGCCCGGCGACCTCGTGGCGGAGATCGGCGCGGCACTCGCCCGGCTGGGGGAGGGGGCCGCCTGCGCGGTACGGTCCAGCGCCACGGCCGAGGACCTGCCGACCGCGTCCTTTGCCGGCCAGCAGGACTCCTACCTCAACGTCGCGGGCCTGGACGCGGTCCTGCTGCACGTCCGGCGCTGCTGGGCCTCGCTGTTCACCGAACGCGCGGTGACCTACCGGCGCCGCAACGGCTTCGACGACCGCAAGGTACGCATGGCGGTGGTCGTCCAGCGGATGGTGTTCCCCGACGCGGCCGGGATCCTGTTCACCGCGGACCCGGTGACCTCGAACCGGAAGGTCGCCACCGTGGAGGCCGGGTGGGGGCTCGGCGAATCGCTCGTCGCCGGACTGGTCGCCGGGGACGTCTACACGGTGCGCGACGACCAGGTCATCGGCACGGCGGTCGCCACCAAGGCCCGTTCGGTCCGGGCGGCGCGCGAGGGCGGCGTCGAGGACGCGCCGGTCGCGGCCGGGCGGCAGACGGAGCCGGCGCTGACCGACGCCCAGGTCCTGCGGCTGGTACGGCTGGGCCGGCACATCGAGGCGCACTTCGGCCGGCCCCAGGACATCGAATGGTGCCTGGTGGGCGACGACTTCCACATCGTCCAGAGCCGGCCGATCACGACCCTGTTCCCCATCCCCGAGGCCGGCGACCAGGAGAACCACGTCTACGTCTCCGTCGGCCACCAGCAGATGATGACGGACGCGATGAAGCCGCTGGGGCTGTCCGTGTGGCAGCGGACGACGCTGCAGCCGATGTACGAGGCGGGCGGGCGGCTGTTCGTCGACATGGCGCCCAACCTGAGGACGCCGTCGCGCCGGGCGACCATGCTGGAGATGGTGGGGAAGTCGGATCCGCTGATGCGGGACGCGCTGCGGGCCGTCCTCGACCGCGGCGACTTCATCCGCACGACCCCGGACGACGACCCCGCCGCCGCACCGGCCAATGCCGTACCCACTGATCTCACCAAGGCCGGCGAAGACCCCGACCCCGCGCTCGTCACCGAGCTGATCAGGCGCGGTGAGGAGTCCCTGCTCACCCTGCGGCACGACATCGGGGAACTGTCCGGGACGGAGCTGTTCGACTTCGTCCTGGCCGACATCGCCGAGCTGAGGCGCGTCCTGTTCGACCCGCGCACCCTCCCGCTGATCATGGCGGGGATGGACGCGAGCTGGTGGCTCAACGAGCACCTTGAGGAGTGGCTGGGCGAGAAGAACGCGGCCGACGTGCTCACGCAGTCCGTCCCGTACAACGTCACGTCGGAGATGGGTCTGGAGCTGCTCGACGTCGCCGACACGATCAGGCCGCACGCCGAGCTCGTCGCGTTCCTGCACCGCGTCGTGGACGAGGGCAGGGAAGGGGACTCCTTCCTGGACGAGCTGGCCGCGCTGGACGGCGGGCGGGAGGCGCGCGAGGCCATCCTGAGCTATCTCGGCAAGTACGGCATGCGCTGCCCGGGCGAGATCGACATCACCAGGACGCGCTGGAGCGAGAACCCGGCCATGCTCCTGCCCGCGCTCCTCGGCAACGTCAGGAACTTCGCGCCCGGCGCCGCCGAGCGGCACTTCGAGCAGGGGCTGGAGGAGGCGCGGCGGAAGGAGCAGGACGTGCTGGCCCGCCTGCGCGCCCTGCCGGAGGGGGAGGAGCGGGCCGAGGAGACCAAGCGCATGATCGACCGCGTCCGTGCCTTCGCCGGCTACCGGGAATATCCGAAATACGGCATGATCGGCCGCTATTTCGTCTACAAGCAGGCGTTGCTCCGCGAAGCCGATCGCCTCGTCCGCTCCGGCGTCCTCCAGGAGAGGGAGGACGTCTTCTTCCTCCGGTTCGAGGAGCTGCGCGAGGTCGTCCGCACCGGTGACGTGGACGCCGGACTCATCCAGACAAGGCGGGAGGAGTTCCGTTCGTACGAGACGCTCACCCCGCCCCGCGTCATCACCTCGGACGGCGAGGCCCTCACCGGCCGGTACCGGCATGACGACGCCCCCGACGGCGCGCTGACCGGGCTGCCGGTCTCGGCGGGGACGGTCGAAGGCCGTGCCCGGGTCGTCACCGACATGGCGCACGCCGACCTGGAGCCCGGCGACATCCTGGTCACCGCCTACACCGACCCGAGCTGGACCCCGCTGTTCGTGACCGTCGCCGGGCTGGTGACGGAGGTGGGCGGCATCATGACGCACGGCGCGGTGGTCGCCAGGGAGTACGGGCTGCCGGCCGTGGTGGGGGTCGAGCGGGCCACCCGGCTGATCAAGGACGGTCGGCGCATCCGCGTGCACGGAACGAACGGGTACGTCGAGCTCCTCGACTGAGCGCGTCGTACGTCCAAGAAACGCGGTGTCACAGCGGGCGTGGAGATCGCGACATTTGCCGTGTGACCTCCCGTTATGCCGGGGTAGAGGGAGAGCAACGTGCACGCCGCGTGACCTCCCGTCACGCCCGGGTACGGGAAGCGGACACCGAACGGCAGGAGGAATGATGCGCTCCTCGATCCCGCTGGGCCGCATTGCCGGCGTCCAGGTCGGCCTCAACCTGAGCGTGCTCGTCATCGTCGTCATCCTGGTGGCGGGGCTGGCCCTCGGGCGCTTCCCCGTGGTCTTCCCCGGCTACCCGCCGGTGGTGTACCTGCTGGCCGGGCTGGCCTCGGCGGCGCTGTTCCTGGCGTCCCTGCTCGCGCACGAGCTGGCCCACGCCGTGACGGCGCGACGCAACGGCATCGAGGTCGAGCGGATCACGTTGTGGCTGCTCGGTGGGGTGGCCGAGCTGCGCGGGGAGCCCCGTTCGCCGGGCGCCGACCTGAGGATCGCCGTCGTGGGGCCGGGGGCGAGCCTGCTGGCCGGGCTGGTCTTCGGCCTGCTGGCGGGGCTGGTCGCGACCACGGGGGGCGCGGCGCTGCTGGCAGGCATGTTCTCCTACCTCGCCGCGGTGAACGTGCTGCTCGCGATCTTCAACCTCATCCCGGCGGCGCCGCTGGACGGCGGCCGGGTGTTGCGCGCGGCCCTGTGGGCGCGCTGGGGAGACCGGGCCCGGGCGGCCATCGCCGCCGCGCGCGCGGGCCGCGTGTTCGGGTACGTGCTCATCGCCCTCGGCTTCCTCCAGGTCGTCACCGGCAGCGGGTTCGAGGGGCTGTGGCTCGCCCTGATCGGCCTGTTCCTGGTCAACGCGGCCAGCGCCGAGGAGCAGCACGCCCGGCTGGGCACGGCACTGTACGGGGTGCGGGTGGCCGACGTGATGTCCGGCCCGCCCGTCGCCGCCCATCCCGACGAGAGCGTGTCGAGCCTCATCGAACGGGTCGTGATGCGTCAGCGCCTGTCCACGTACCCCCTCGTGGACGAGAACGGCGCGTTCGTCGGACTGGTGACGCTCAACCGCATCCGCCGGGTGAGCCCGGAACGCCGGCCTCACACCCTGCTGCGCGACATCGCCTGCTCCCCGCAGGACGTGCCGCGGGCCTCTCCTGAGGAGGCGCTGACCGACCTGCTCGACCGGATGGGCGGCTGTACGGACGGGCGCGCCGTGGTGCTGGACCCGGCAGGACGCCTGATCGGCCTGATCACCCCCACCGACATCAGCCGGGTCATCCAGACCGCGGGGCTGGGCGCGGCCGGCCTGTACTCGGGCCTGCGCGGCGCTGATCTCGTCCCGGCGGCCCGCCCTCGTGACGGACGCGGCGGCTCCGATCATGACCGCCTCTGACCGGTGCGCGGCCGGGCGCGGCTTCTTCGCCGGTGACCTTGAAGGCGGGGACTGATCTCATGCTGGTGCTGGACGACACGATCTTCCTCCTCCTCGACGGCTACGGGTGGCTGCCCGGCCTGCTGCGGCGCTCCCACGGGCCGGTGGCGCACACCCGGCTGCTCGGACGCCGGGCCGTGGGCCTGCGCGGGCCGGAGGCGGCACGCTTCTTCTACGAGGACGGCAACGTCCGCCGCGGCACGGCGCTGCCCGAGCCGGTCAGGAGCACGCTGGCCGGGCCCGGCGCGGTGCACACCCTGGACGGCCCCGGCCACCGTGTGCGCAAGGCGATGTTCATGTCGCTGCTGACCGGCGTCGGCGTCGGCTCACTCGCGGCGCACACGGGCTCGGCCTGGGACGAGGCGGCCGGCAGGTGGGGCGACGGCCGCCGGGTCGTGCTCTTCGAGCAGGCCGCGGAGGTCCTGACGGCGGGCGTGTGCCGGTGGGCGGGCATGCCGGTCCGCGACGCCGAGGTGCCCGACCTGGCCGCCGACCTCACGGCCATGGTGGACGGGTTCGGCAGCGCCGGGCCACGGCACTGGCGCGGCCGGCTGGCCAGGATCCGCCGCGAGGCGTGGCTGGCCGACCTGGTCGGCGACCTGCGCGACGGCACCGACACCGCGCCGGCGGGCTCGGCCGTCGAGGTGGTCGTCAACTGCCGCGACGCCCGCGGCAGGCCGCTCGATGCCCGTACGGCGGCGGTGGAGCTGCTCAACATCATCCGCCCGACCGCGGCGGTGGCCTGGTACGTGACGTTCGCCGCCCACGCCCTGCACCGCTGGCCAGAACACCGCAAGGCGCTGCGCGACGGGGACGCGGCCCACACCGAGGCGTTCGCTCAGGAGGTGCGCCGGTTCTACCCGTTCGCGCCCTTCGTCGCCGGCGTCGCGGCCCGCGACCTGACCTGGGCCGGGGAACGCATCCCCGAGGGCACACTGGTGCTGCTCGACGTCTTCGGGCAGAACCACGACCCCGAGCTGTGGGCCGAGCCGTACACCTTCAACCCGGGGCGTTTCGCCGGTCGCGAGCTCGGCCCGTACGAGCTGATCCCGCAGGGCGGCGGCGACCCGCTCACCGGCCACCGCTGCCCGGGGGAGGACATCACCCTCGCCCTGCTCCAGACCCTCGCGGTGCGCCTGGCCCGGCTCGACTACGACGTCCCCGAGCAGGACCTCACCATCTCCCCGCGCCGCATCCCCACCCTCCCCGCCAGCGGCTTCGTCCTGACCCTGCCCCGGCCCGCCCCCACCCAGCCCCCGGCGCCGTCCCTGCACTGCTGACCATCCCACGCGGGAACGGCCGTCACCGCCTGCGGATGTTCTCGGCCACGTAGTCGAAGCTGTCCTGTGGCCGTTCGACGAGGTCGAACTCGACCTCGTCGCCCTCCTCCAGGACCCGGTATCCCTCGCCCACGACCTCGCTGAAGTGCGCGAACGCGTCGCGCCCGACCGGCAGCTCAGGGGAGGAGATCGCGCCCCAGCCCCTGTCGGCCTTCCAGAACTTCACCGTGCCACGTGTCATCACCCCATGATGGCCGATCACACGGGTTCGCCGGTCAGCCGCTCGACCGGGACGTACGGCTCGCTCAGCCCGAACGCCTCCGGGCCGAAGCAGGCCAGCGCCTCAGGGGTGCGCATGATGCCGGGGGTCGAGATCGCGTAGACGGCGAGCCGCTGGCCGTAGGCGAGCGCCTCCGTGGTGACCGGCCGGCCGGTCTCGCTGTCGAGAGTGCAGATCAGGTCGGGCACGATCGCGGCCACGCGCCCGCCGCGGCGGGCGATCAGGTGCTCGTTCTGGAACGTGATCACCATCTCGTCGGCCGGATCGTCGTTGGCCGCCAGCGTGACCGTGCCGCGGGCGAAGCCGCCGGTCGTGCGGCGGTCGACGTCCACCACCTTGCCGGTGAACAGCACGATGCCGTGCGTGTAGATCGTGCCGGCCAGCGCCTGGCTCAGCCGCTCGAACGGGTCGGCGTGCTCGGCGCGGGCCACGCGCAGTGCGGCGCCGAGCTTCATGGCGAGGGAGAGCGTCCCCGGGATGGCGGTGCGGCGGACGGTCGCCGCGTCCATCGGGTAGTCGCAGATGTAGGCGGCTCCGCCCATCTCCACGGTCATCACCCGCGCCAGCCGCTCCATGCGCAGGTTGTCGACGGCGTCGATGATGCCGCTGTCGCCGTGGTCGGAGGCGATCGACATGGGCGAGCCCGGCACCCCGTACACGGCGAACGTCTCCATCTGCAGCTCGGGGAAGGCCCGGCCCATGCCGTCGGCGTCCACCACGGGCAGCCCGGTCTGGGCGCCGAGCAGCAGCGGCATCATGGAGTTGATCCCGCCGCACTCGATCGGCATCGTGGCGGCCGCCGTACGGCCGAGGTGGCGTTCCAGCGCCCGCAGCGCGATCACGTTGCCCGCCCCCGACGGCGCCTTCTCCACGAACACCGTGGGTGCGCCCATCATGGCGCTGGGCAGCACGAGCGCGTCGTCGGGCAGCTCGTCCACGCCGATGACGCGGATGGTGCGCCCGGCGCGGAGCTGCTGTTCCACCAGCAGCCGGCCGATGTACGGATCGCCGCCGCCGCCCGTACCCAGCACGGCGGCGCCCTCGGCGAGGTCGCGCAGCCCTTCCACGGTCAGCTCGTAGCCCACTGCCGCTCCTGTTCCTCGCTGGGAGACGTCTTCGCGCTCAGGTCCAGATCGCCGACCGCTTTGACCCGTACGCGTACGGCGTTGCCGGGCAGGTAGGGCACGTGCACCTCGTTGACGTCGACGATCCGCACGCTGTCAGGTGCGGCGCCCGCCGCGACCGCCCGTTCGACGGCCTCGGCGCGGGCCTGTTCGAGGACGTCCTCGCGGGTGACGGAGGCCGTGACGGCGAACAGCCGGTCCACGTCCCCGCCGATCTGCCCGATGGCGGCGCCGATCGCGTTGGCCACCGCGCCGTGCTCGGGCCGGTGCGTCGCGGGGATGCCGGGCAGCTCGGACGGCATCAGCACGCCGCCGCCGCCCACGATGACCACCGGCAGCGGCTCGGGGGTGACCCGCATCCGGTCCACCAGGTCGGCGACCGTCGCGGACATCCGGGCGACCCCGCGGCGGACCAGCTCGGGGTCCAGTCCGCGGACGAGGGAGGCGTCGCCGACGTCGGCCAGCCCGGCGGCCACGGCCAGGTCGGTCGCGGTCAGCACCCGGTCGCCGAACACCAGCGCGTGCTCCGTGAGCTGGTAGCCGACGCTGTCGGGGCCGATGTCCGGCTCCGGCGTGCCGGTGACCCGGCTGCCGCCGCCCAGCCCGATCGACAGCACGTCCGGCATGCGGAAGTTCGTGCGTACGCCGCCGATGTCCACCTCACCGCTCGCCTGCCGGGGATAGCCGCCGGACAGCATGCCGACGTCGGTGGTCGTGCCGCCGATGTCGACCACCGCGCAGTCGCTCAGCCCCGACAGGAACGCCGCGCCGCGCATGCTGTTGGTGGGGCCGGACGCGAACGTGCGCACCGGGTAGCGGCGGGTGTGCCCGGCGTCCATGAGCGTGCCGTCGTTCTGCGACAGGAACAGCGGCGCGCTCACGCCGACCGTGGCCAGGGCCTGGGCGAAGGCGTCCACGATCTCGCCGGCGAGATCGCGCAGGCAGGCGTTGACGATGGTGGCGTTCTCGCGTTCCAGCAGCCCGATCCGGCCGATCTGGTGGGAGAGGCTGACGTGCAGGTGCGGCAGCTCCGCGAGCAGGATCGCCGCCGCCTGCTCCTCCAGCTCGGCGTTGACGGGGGAGAAGACCGAGCTGATGGCGACGGTACGGATGTCCCGCGCGGCCAGGTCGGCGGCCGCGCGCTGGAGCTCGTCCGGGTCGAGCGGCGAGATCGGGCGGCCGTCGAACTCGTGGCCGCCGTGGCACAGGTGCACGCTCGGGCGGATCGCCGCCACCAGCCGCTCCGGCCAGTCGACCAGCGGCGGCAGGGCGGCGGTCGCCGGCAGCGCCAGCCGGACGATCCCGGTCGGCGCCAGCCGGCGGCCGGTCACCAGGGCGTTGGTGAAGTGCGTCGTGCCGATCATGACGCCGTCGACGGCGCCGCGATCGACGCCGCCGCCGTCGAGGAGGCGCCGCGACGCGGTGACGATGCCCCCGGTGACGTCGGCCGTGGTCGCGGCCTTGACCTCGGCGACCACCGTGGACCCGTCCATGAGGACGGCGTCGGTGTGGGTGCCGCCCACGTCGATCCCAACGCGCACGAAGAACTCCTGTCTGGAAGGGGGCGAAGCGGAGGTCGGGTCAGGCGGAGGTGGTGGTGCGGGAAGGGGAGCCGGTGAGGTGGAGGCGGCCCGCGGCGGCGTACAGGACGAACGCGACGAGCAGGGCGTTGAGCGCGGGGATGCCCCACGTCAGATAGTGGCCCACGAGGGAGGAGACGAGCCAGATCACCAGCGCCGCCGGAACCCAGCCGGGCGCGGACGCGGGCAGCTCTCCCGAGGCACGGGAGGCGTCGAGTTCGGCGCGCCAGCGGCGCACCACGTAGTACTCGGCGACCATGATGCCCGCGATCGGGGGGATGGCCACGCCGAGCAGGGTGAAGAAGCCGATGAGGTGGTCGAGGATGCCGGCCGCGGCCAGGCCCGTGCCGACGACGCCGAGCGCGACGGTGACGACCGCGCGGTTGGCCCGCATGCCGAACGCGGTGTGCAGGGCGTTGGTGGTGCCGAGGCTGGCGGCGTACAGGTTCCAGTCGTTGATCTTGAGGGTGGCGCTGACGAGCACGATCGTGCCGACGGCGCCGGAGGTGGTGGTGACGATGGCGATCACGTCGCCGGTGCGCAGCGCGTGCGCCAGCAGCACCCCGACCAGGGCGATCACGTACTCGCCGAGCGTGATGCCGAGCACGGTCTGCTTGACGACGTCGGCGGCGCTGCGGTTCCACCGGGTCATGTCCGGCGAGATGACCGCGCCGACGATGAAGCCGCCGGCCACGATGGTGGTGGCCTGGGCCAGGCTCAGGGCCGGGCCGGGCGGCGCCGAGGCCATCAGGCTGCCCAGGTCCTGCCTGCCCAGCTCGACCGCGATGGCCCAGCCGGCCAGCGCGAGGAACGCGGGAACGGTGATCCACGCGGTCCAGGCCATGCCGGCGAACCCGTGCACGACGATGGCGGTGATGGCGAGCCCGGACAGGATCGCCCACACCCACACCGGAGGTCCGCCGAGGAGGGAGGCGAGCCCCTGGGCGAGGACGCCGGACTGCACGCCGAACCAGCCGAGCAGGCACACCGCGATCACCACGCCGATGATCCCGGAGCCGTACCGGCCGAAGCCCGACCAGCGGGCGAGCACGGCGGTGGACAGGCCCTCGCGCATGCCGGCGACGCCGATCGCGATGGCCACCACTTCCAGGATGACCGCGCCGAGGGTGATGGCGAGCACGGCGTCCCAGAAACGCATGCCCATGCCGAGTGTGGCGCCGAGCAGGAACTGCGACAGCGCGGACAGCATGCCGAACCGTTGTACGGCGACGGTGAGCCAGCCGTAGCGGGCCTGCTGGGGGACCCGCTGCAGTGCGTAGTCGTCGCGGGCTAACCCGTCGTCGGAAGCCGTGCCATCTTGCGCCGCCGTATCCGTCATGTCGGCCATCTCCTCCCCTTCTGTGTGCCCGATGGAGGACCCCGATAGGAAAAGACGTTAGGTGGCGCAAGCGATCACGTGAATAGGCGGAGAGCTTTTTGCTCCTTTCGTCGCGCGGGCATCGGGCTTCTCACCAGGCGCTTCAGGTGAGTGTGATCCGGACGTCGTGGTGGCCGGTGAGGTCCGCCGGGATCAGGTCCGCCTCGCGTCCGTCGAGGCGGACGTCCCGTACGCGCGTGCCGCCCCCTGAGACGGTGAGGTCCAGGGTCATGTCGCGGTAGCGCAGGCCGCTCAGCGTGGCCTCGGTCCAGTGCGCGGGTACGGCGGGGGAGAAGCGCAGCCCCTCCGGCTCGAACCTGATCCCGAACAGGCCGTGGTGCACCAGGCCGAGCAGGGTGGTGGCCGACCAGGTCTGGTCGGGCTCCGACGGCCATGGCCTGCCCTGCTGCCAGCCGCCGTCGGGCACGCCGGTGATCGCGTGGTAGACCTCGTACAGCCCGCCACCGCCGGCCGGGCCCGCGCCGGCCGGGTCGCCGTCGATCGGGCTGCCGCCGGTGAACAGGTCGAGCAGGTCTGTCAGGGTTTCGAGAAGGCGGTCCTGGTGACCGCCGCGCGCCATCGCGTCGCCCCACACGCCCATCACCATCGGCCAGCAGATCGCGTTGTGGCGGCCGGGACGGTCGGGGCTGTACCGGTCGAAATGCGGCCAGACGTTGACCACGCCGCGCGGCTCGCGATGCGTGTTCGCCGCGACGAGGGCGGCCCGCCGTTCGTCCGCCACCCCGAACAGGATCGCCATGGCCAGCCCCAGGGTCTCCTGGTGCGGATCCAGCCGGCCGTCCTCGTGCAGGAAGTAGCCGTACAGCCCGGCGTCCTCCCGCCACAGCCACCGGTTCACCGCGGCGGCCGTGGCGTCGGCCCGCTCCAGGTGGGGCCGGTCGTCGGCGCCGAGCGCGGCCGCCATCCTGCCGAGCGCCCGGTGCGCCCCCGCGTAGACGGCGTTGGTGGACAGGCACATGATCCGGTGCGCCTCCGGGTAGTCCAGCACGAAACTGGAGCCGATGGCGGGGTCGTTGGGCGGCTCCGGGTAGCCGGAGATGCCGTCCTGCATGACGGAGCCACCGCGGTAGAGCCCGTACCTTCCGTCGAGCCGCTCCTTGTCCAGGACCTCCATCGTCGCCGCGGCGATCGGGTACGCGCGGGCCAGGAACTCCTCGTCGCCGGTCACCAGCACGTGGTTCCAGGCGGCGACGGCCCAGATGATCTGGTCCCACCACTGGTCGTCCTGCTGGACGAGACCCCCGCCGGTGACGGCCATGAGGGTGTCGCGGGCCGCGTCCGGTGACAGGAGGCTGGCCGCGTACCAGGAGTTGATCGAGGCGTCCCTGGTCCACGGGGTCGGATAGCCGCCGCCGGCGCGGATGATCCCGCCGATCGTGTTGACGTCGAGCAGGTTGCGCAGGGCGGCCTCGTAGACCGCGACGAGTTCGGACTGGGGGCAGGTCAGCACGGTCCTCTGGGGCATTTCCGGAGGATACCCACGATGGTCGGCCCGCTCCCGGGACACCGCGATCGGCGGCCGGGGAGCGGCCCCACCGGATGGGCAGTTCCGATCCTGTCGAGACGAGTTTCGAGATGTCGCGACCCGCGCGACGGGTGCCGGAACGCACCCGAGATCCTGGCATATCCGCATGTCGAAAGGCTGTCTCACGACAGACCGCCGCCGCCGGACGCCGATGGACACCAGCACGATGGCCTGGCGTCCTGCGACGACGGCGGTCGAAAGTTCCGAAACTGTTGACGTCAAGTGTTCGTGACATCTACCGTTACAACGATCGAGTCCAGACCTGAGCAGCACGTTGCCGGACGAGTACGCCGTCTCCTCGTTCACCGGCCGGCTGCGAGGGCGACCGGAGGGGGCAGATGAGAGCCGCGCTGCTGGAACACGTCGGATCCCCCCTTGCCGTCCGCGAACTACAACTCGACCCGCCCCACGCGGGAGAGGTCCTGGTCCGGGTCGAGGCGGCGGGCGTCTGCCACAGCGACCAGCACTACCTGACCGGCGACCTGCGCTCCCCGCTCCCGGTCGTGCCGGGGCACGAGGGCGCCGGCGTGATCGAGGAGGTCGGCCCGGGCGTCACCGGGGTGAAGCCCGGTGACCGGGTCTGCCTGATGTGGCGGCCCCGGTGCGGTCAGTGCCCCTACTGCCTGGCGGGACGGCCGGCCCTGTGCGAGGCGGCGGGCATCCAGGCCAGCTCGGGCGGCCTGCTCGACGGCACCACCCGGCTCAGGGACGGCGACGCGCGCGTCCACCACCTGCTGGGCGTGTCCTGCTTCGCCGAATACTGCGTGGTCTCCGAGCGCGCCGTGGTGCCCGTTCCGTCCGACGTGCCGCCCGAGATCGCGGCCATCGCCGGGTGCGCCGTCATCACCGGCGTCGGCGCCGTGCTCAACGCCGTGGGAGAGTGCGCGGGCGACGCCATCGTGATCTTCGGCGCGGGCGGCGTCGGGCTGTCGAGCGTGCTCGGCGCCCGGCTGGCCGGCGCGAACCCCATCATCGTCGTCGACGTCGTCCCCGAACGCCTCGCCATGGCCGCCCGGCTCGGCGCCACGCACACCGTGGACGCCTCCAGCCAGGACGTCGCCGCCGCCGTCAGGGCCGTCCGGCCGCGCGGCGCCGAATGGGCGATCGAGGCCATCGGCCGTCCTGCCACGCTGGAGACGGCGATCGACGTGCTCCGCCCCGGCGGCACGCTGGTGGCCGTCGGCCTGGGCGCGGTCGGCACGACGTTCGCCGTCCCGCTGAACCTGCTGGTGCAGCGGGAGAAACGGGTGGTGGGCAGCCTGTACGGCTCCGCCAACCCGCTCATCGACCTGCCCAGGATCTTCGACCTCTACCTCGCGGGCCGCCTGCCGCTCGACGCGCTCATCGGCCGGAGCTATCCGCTGGACCACGTCAACACGGCCTTCGCCGACCTGGCCGGCGGCTCGGTCGGCAGAGGCGTGCTACTGCCCTGGGGGTCGCCATGACCATCGCACCACACGCCGCCGAGGCCGGGGAGCCGCGCTACGCCGTCTATCCCAGCCTGCGCGACCGCGTCGCCTTCGTCAGCGGCGGCTCGACCGGGCTGGGCTCGGAGTTCGTCGCCGCCCTCGCCGCGCAGGGCGCCCGCGTCGGCTTCGCCGACATCGACGCCGAGGGCGCAGAACGGCTGCTCGCCCGGATCGCCGAGCTCGACTGCCCGAAGCCCCTGTTCGTCCACGCGGACGTGCGCGACGTCGAGCAGGTACGCGCGGCGGTGGCGGCGGTGGAGACGGAGCTCGGGCCGATCTCGATCCTGGTCAACAACGCCGCCAACGACGAACGCCACGACAGCGCGGCCGTGGACGAGGCGTTCTGGGACAACGGGATGGCGGTCAACCTGCGCCACCACTTCTTCGCCATCCAGGCGGTCACCGCCGGCATGCGCGAACTCGGCGGCGGCTCGATCATCAACCTGGGCTCGATCAGCGCGCACGCGGACTTCGTCGGGCTGCCGGTCTACATCGCGGCCAAGGCCGCCATCGAGGGCATGACCCGCACCCTGGCACGGGAGCTGGGCCCCGACCGGATCCGGGTCAACTGCGTCATCCCCGGCTGGGTCCTCACCGAACGGCAGCTCGCGCTGTGGGCCACCCCCGAGACGCTGGAGAAGGTACGCGGGGCCCAGTCGCTGCGCGAGCACGTCATGCCCGCCGACGTGGCGCGCATGGTGCTGTGGCTGGCGGCCGACGACAGCGCCATGTGCACGGGACAGAACTGGATCGTCGACGGCGGATGGATGTGAACGCGGTGACCCGGCGTCCGGCGCGCCCGCGCGCGGGTTCCAGGTGGCCGGCGCGTCGCGGTCGTACCGGCGTCCGCGAGGTTCGGTCCGGCTGTCTCGCGGCCCCTACGATGGTAGCTGCGACAGTGAAGCCCGGTTTCCGCAATGGAGCATGTCTTGGTGTCTGACTCAGTCGAACGGCGGGTCACCGTCGCCGATATCGCCGCCGCGGCCGGCGTCTCGCGCGCCACCGTGTCGAAGGTGCTCAACGGTCGCGCGGACGTGGCGCCGGCCACGCGGGCCCAGATCGAAACGATGCTGGTCGAACGCGGCTACGTCCCCACCAAACGGACCAAGCGCGCCGTGGCGGCGGGCCGGCGCGGCGGCCTGATCGAGATGCTCTTCAACGACGCGAGCACGCCCTGGGCCGCCGAGATGATCCGCGGCGGGGAGGCGGCGGCGCGGGCCGCGCGGGTCGGCATCGTCGTCTCGGTGCTCGACAGCGGGCCGAGACGGGCCCAGCAGTGGCTGGAGGACGTCTCCGACCGGGGCTCGCGCGGCATCGTGCTCGCGCTGTCGGAGCTGTCGCCGGCCGACCACAAGCGGATCGCGCAGCTCGGCGTGCCGGTGATCCTCGTCGATCCGGTCGGCGACGTCGACTCCGACGACCCGTCGATCGGCGCGGGCAACTGGGGCGGCGGGCTGGCCGCCACCCGCCACCTCCTGGAGCTCGGCCACCGGCGCATCGCGGCGATCACCGGGCCGATGCGCTTCCTGTGCAGCCAGGCCCGCCTGGCCGGCTACCGGGCCGCGCTGGAGCGGGCGGGCATCCCGCCGGACGACGGGCTCGTCGAGCACGGCGACTTCCACTACTCCTCCGGCCTGAAGTCGGCGCTGACCCTGCTCGACCTGCCCGACCCGCCCACGGCCATCTTCGCCGCCAACGACGAGCAGGCGACCGGCGTCTACGCCGCGATCCAGCAGCGGGGCCTGTCCGTGCCGCACGACATGAGCGTGGTGGGCTTCGACGACGTGCCGGTGGCGCAGTGGATCTCGCCGCCGCTGACTACGGTGCGGCAGCCGATCGCCGAGCTGGGCGCGCTGGCCATCCGCACGCTGCTCGCCCACGAGGAGGGCGCCGACCTGCCGCAGGGCCGCGTCGAGCTGTCCACGAAACTGATCGTCCGCGCCAGCACCGCCCCACCGGCCCGCTGACGGGACCGCCGGTCGGCAGGCGCGACCGGACCGCCGGACCGCCGGACCGCCGAGGCGCCCGCCCGGTCATCCGAGCGGGCCGACCGGCTCAGGCGCGCGGGCCGACCGGGTCGTCCAGTTCGCGGGCGAAGTGGCAGGCGGCGCGGTGCGCGTGCGCGGCCGTGGCGGCCGGTTCCGTGGTCACGCAGATCTCCCGCTCCGGGTGCGCGGCCGGCCCGATCGGGCAGCGCAGCCGGTAGGCGCATCCTCCCGCCGAGGCCGGATCGGTGACCGCTGACGCCTCCACGTCGGCCTCCGACAGCAGCCGGCGCTGCCCGATCTCCGGTACGGCCGCCAGCAGGGACCGCGTGTACGGATGCTCGGGCCGCCCGATGACCTCGTCCACGGCCCCGTACTCGACGATGCGGCCGTCGAACATCACGGCCAGGTCGTCGCACATGTACTCCACGACGGCGAGGTTGTGACTGATGAAGATCATGGTCAGCCCCAGCTCGGCCCGCAGCCGGCGGAGCAGGTTCAGCACGATCGCCTGCACCGACACGTCCAGCGAAGCGGTCACCTCGTCGGCGATCACCACGTCGGGACGGGCCGCGAGCGCCCTGGCGATGGCCACCCGCTGCCGCTGACCCCCGGACAGGTCGCCGGGACGGGACCTGGCGACGGCGGGATCGAGCGAGACCAGGTCGAGCAGCTCGGCCACCCGCGCTGAGGCGTCCCGCCCGCGCACCCCCGTGAGCCCCTCCGCCACGCACTGCTCCACGGTGAAACGCGGGTCCAGCGAGCTGCGCGAGTCCTGGAAGACGAGCTGCACCCGGCGGCGCGCCTGCCGGGACGACAGGTCGGCGCCGTCGATCCGCATGCTCCCGGTGGCCGGCGTCAGCCCGACGAGGGCGCGGGCCACCGTGCTCTTGCCCGAGCCCGACTCGCCCACGAGGCCGAGCACGGAGCCGGCGGCGACGTCGAAGGAGACGCCGCGGACGGCCGTGACGGAGCCGTACCGGACGGTGAGGTCCTCGACCGACAGAGCGGCCATCAGATCGACACTCCTTCGCTGGTCAGCGCGTAGGGCACGGCCGGCAGGGCGTCGGAGGCGGTCATCAGATCGTCGCTCCTTCGCCGGCCGGCACGTCCCCGGGTTCGGTGAGCGGATGCCAGCAGGCGGCGCGGCGGCCGTCGGCCAGCTCGCGCAGGGGCGGGCGGCTGGACAGGCAGGTGGCGTCGGCGCGGGGGCAGCGCGCCGCGAAGTAGCAGCCGGGCAGGTCGGCGTCCGGGCCCGGCATGCGGCCGTCGATGGCGACCAGCGGCCGGCTCTTGTCCAGCCCCATGCGCGGGCTGGCCGCGAGCAGCACCGACGTGTACGGGTGCGCGGGCGAGTCGAGCAGGTCGGCGGTCGTCGCCTCCTCCACGATGAAGCCCGCGTACATGACGATGATCCGGTCGCAGAGCTCGGACACGACGGCGATGTCGTGCGAGATGAACAGCAGGCCCGCCTCCGTCCGCGCGCCGAGCCGGTCGACCAGCCGCAGGATCTGCCGCTGCACGGTGACGTCGAGCGCGGTGGTCGGCTCGTCCGCGATGAGCAGCCGCGACTCGCCCATCAGGCCGATGGCGATGCCGACCCGCTGCTTCATGCCGCCGGACAGCTCGTGCCGGTGCTGCTCGAAGCGGCGCGCCGGGTCGGTGATGGCCACCGCCCGCAGCGCGTCCAGCGCCTTGCGCCTGGCGTCCGGCTTGCTCTCGCCCAGGTGGATGACGGCCGGCTCGACGAGGTGCGTGCCGATCTTGATGGCGGGGTTCAGCGCTTCGCCGGGGTCCTGGAACACCATGGCCATGTTGCGGCCGAGGACGCGCTGGGTGGCGGCGTCAGGCGCGAGCAGGTCGGCCTCCATGAAGCGCAGCCGCTCCGCCTCCACGTGACCGGGTTCTTCGATGAGCTGGGCGATGGCGGCGGCGGTCAGGCTCTTGCCGGACCCCGACTCGCCGACGATGCCGACCCGCTCCTTCGGGGCGAGGGTGAAGGAGACGTCGCGGACGGGCGTGGTGACGCGGCCGTCCGGCGAGGTGTAGGTGACGCGCAGGTGGCGCACGTCCACGAGCGCGCCGCCGCCGTCCTCGGCCAGATCGGCCGCGG
>NZ_BAAAMU010000150.1:7711-24324 GCF_039529435.1 Nonomuraea maheshkhaliensis | reverse complement strand
ACCCGCGACCCTCACCTTGGCAAGGTGATGCTCTACCACTGAGCCACTTCCGCGTTGCCTCACGGACAACTCTAGCGGTTTTTTCGAGCGGATGCTGCCGCCTGACCGGGGTCAGGCGTGGAGGCGGCTGGCCAGGCTGTGTTCGGTGGCGGGGAGGCTGAGGAAGATCTCCAGGATTCTGGTGAGGCGGTGGACCTCGATGCGGTGGAAGGCCGGGCCCTCCGAGCGGGCCAGGACCAAGGAGAGGCCCAGCGGGGGCAGCGGGGCGTGGATGGCGTGCAGGCCGTCGGCCAGGGTCAGGGCCTCGGGGCGGGCCGGTGTCTCCAGGGGGAGGGCCGGGTCGCGGGGGGCGCGCCAGCTCGCGTGGACGACGCGGTGGCCGGCGACGGCGGCGGCCCAGCCGGCGCTGAAGAGGGCCGGCAGCGAGTCCACCAGCGTGGTGAGCGCCCGGTCTCCTGCCGTGGTGAGGTATTTGAGGATCTCCAGCTCCGGGTACGTGCCCGGCGCCTCGCGGGTGGGCCAGACGCTGACCGCCGTCACGCCGTCCACGCCTTGCAGGCTGCTGACCAGGGCCTGCGTGGGCGTGCCGGCCGGGCAGCAGACCGTGATGTCGTCGACGGCCCGGCCCTCGGCCCGGTCGAGGACGGTCACCTGGGTGATGTCGGCGCCCGCCGCCCCCAGGACCTTGGTCACCTGAGCCAGGGACCCGGGCCGGTCGGGCAGTTCGACGCGGACTCGAAGAAGCATCCGTCCCCCTCACCGAAGATGCCGGATCACAGACTATCGGCCGAATACCGTTCACAGCCTGACCTGCGCTACAACTGACGGGGTGAAGATTGGGCCGATTGGGGTGTGGCCGCCCGTGGTGCTGGCGCCGATGGCGGGCATCACGAACGCGCCGTTCCGGGTGCTGTGCCGTGAGCAGGGCGCCGGCCTGTTCGTGTGCGAGATGATCACGACCAGGGCCCTCGTCGAGCGCAATCCCAAGACGTTGCGGATGATCAGGTTCGCCGAGTCCGAGCGGCCCAGGAGCATCCAGCTGTACGGCGTCGATCCCGACATCGTGGGGCGGGCGGTCCGGATGATCGCCGAGGAGGACCTGGCCGATCACATCGATCTCAACTTCGGCTGCCCCGTGCCCAAGGTGACCAGGCGCGGGGGCGGGTCGGCGCTGCCGTACAAGCGGAATCTGCTGCGGCGGATCCTGCGTGAGGCGGTCGCGAACGCCGGGTCGCTGCCCGTGACGATGAAGATGCGCAAGGGCATCGACGACGAGCACCTGACCTACCTGGACGCCGGGCGGATCGCCGCCGAGGAGGGCGTCGCCGCGATCGCGCTGCACGCCCGTACGGCGAAGCAGCACTACGGAGGCGTGGCCGACTGGGAGGCCATCGCCCGGCTGAAGGAGTCCGTGCCCGAGATCCCCGTGCTGGGCAACGGCGACATCTGGTCCGCCGACGACGCCGTCGCCATGGTGCGGCGCACCGGGTGCGACGGCGTGGTCGTCGGTCGGGGCTGCCTGGGCCGGCCGTGGTTGTTCAAGGATCTCGAGTACGCCTTCGACGGCAGCCCCGAGCGGGTACGGCCGACGCTCGGCGAGGTGGCCGACGTGATGGCCAGGCACGCCGAGGGGCTGACCGAGTGCTTCGACATCGAGCGGTACGCTGTGGCCGACTTCCGCAAGCATGTCGGGTGGTATCTGAAGGGGTTCACGGTCGGGAGCGAGCTGCGGCGTGAGCTGGCCACGGCCGAGTCGCTCGACGGGTTGCGGGAAGGGCTGGCCAAGCTGGAACGCGACCAGCCCTGGCCGCCGAACACCGACACGCCCCGGGGCAAGTCGGGCGAACGGTCCAAGGTGCTGTTGCCAGACGGGTGGCTGGACGATCCCTGGGACTGCCCCATTCCTGAGGAGGAGTCGGACGTTTCCGGCGGCTGACCCTGGGTCGGGGTCAGTGGGGGCCGGTGATCTCCGTGCCGCAGGGGCCGCCACCGACCGACGCTTCGAGCTGTACGGGCTCGCCCGTCATCGTCAGCGTCGGGTAGTACTCGGCGATCCGCTCCGCCGAGCGGCCGGTGTAATGACAGATGAAGCTGCGGCGGAAGCGGTCCTGGGTGCCGTTGGGCTCCGAGCCGTGCACCAGGCTGCCGTTGAAGAACAGCACGTCGCCCGGGTCCATGTCCACGGGCACCTTCGCAAGGCCCGGCGGCGGCGGCACGTACTCCCTGGTGAAGGAGACCCCCTCGTCGGCCTCCTCCGGGCAGAACAGGTCCATCAGATGCGTGCCGGGGACGACCTCCAGGCCGCCGTTGGCCCGATCCACCCGGTCGAGCGCCACCCAGGCGGCCACGCAGGTGCCCGGCTCGACCCGGAGGTAGAAGTTGTCCTGGTGCAGCGCCTGCCCCCTGGCGCCCGGCGGCTTGAAGTAGAACATGCTCTGGGCTGCTATCGGCTCCTCCCCGAGCAGCTCGTGCAGGATCGCGCCGACGCGGGCGTCGAGCAGGTAGCGCAGCGCCACGTCGCTCACCTGGTGCGGGTGCATGATCCGGGGATAGTCGCGCAGGATGTCGTACGGCCGCCCCGGCTCCTGCGGCTGCGGCGTGAAGTGCCCCGGGATCGGGCCCCTGGCGTGCATGCCCATGAACTCGTCGCGCAGCTCGGCCACCTCCTCGGGGGAGAGGAGTGCGGGCACGATCGTGTACCCCTGCTCGTGGAAGTCGTTGTAGCTCATGTCTGTCACGGTAGGCGGCCGGGATGTGCCACGGTATGCCCATGACCGCTGAGGACATGTCTGTTCCTGCTGCCGAGCTGATGATCGTGGGCCACTACGACAGGGCGCCCGGCTACGCGACCCGCCGCCCCGGCGGCTCGCCGAGCTGGCTGCTGCTGTGGACCGAGGCCGGGGCCGGAGCCGTCGAGCAGGGCGGGGCGTCGTTCGCGGTGGGGGAGGGGGATCTGGCGGTGCTGCGGTCGGGGGTGGCGCAGCACTATCGGGTACGGCCGGGGGCGGGGCGGTGGCGGTTCTGGTGGGTGCACTTCCAGCCCCGGGCGAGCTGGGCGGCCTGGCTGGGCCCGTACGCGCGGGAGGGCGGGTGTCACCTGGTGGCCGGGGTGCCCCGGGCCGTGCACCTCCGGATCGACCTGGCCTTCCAGCGGGCCCTCCAGGACGCCCGCTGGACACCCGACACGTCGCCGGCCGCTCCGGCCGGCGACCTGGCCGAGGCAGGGGTGACCGTTCCTTCGGACGGTGATCCGGGCGTGGCGCGGGGGCCGGCCGGTCCGAGTGGTGATCCGGGCGTGGCGCGGGGGCCGGCCGGTCCGAGTGGTGGTGCGGGTGAGGTGCGGGTGCCCGCGGTGGTGGTGGGCAGGGCGGCGCGGGAGCTGGTGCTGGGAGCCGTGGAGGAGGTGCTGGTGCTGGCCACCGCCTCCGCGCGGCCCGAGGGGAAGAGCGAGGAGGGGGACGAGCGGGTACGCCGCGTGCTGGCGAGGATCGCGGCCGAGCCCGGCGCGCCGCACTCCGTGACCTCGCTCGCCCGTACGGTCGCGCTCTCCCCGTCCCGCTTCGCCCACCTGTTCGCCGAGGAGACCGGCCTGACGCCGATGCAGGCGGTGCGCCGGGCACGGGTGCGGCACGCGGCGAGCCTGCTGGAGGTGACGGACATGGACATCGGCCAGGTGGCGGCGGCTTCGGGCTTCGTCAGCCCGTTCCACTTCAGCCGCGCCTTCAGACGGGAGTACGGCCTCCCGCCCCGCGACTACCGCGCCCGCCTCCGCCCTGCCACCGACTGAGCAACGCCGCCGCCTGTCCCGGTCGTGGCGCACCTGCCCCGTCGGCGTGCCGGAAGCGTGGCGAAGGTTCATCCGGACTTCAGCGGAATGTCCCCTTCTGAACGCGCTCCGCAACCCGCCGCACGTCAGGCTGTCCGCGCCGGCACCCCAGCCGCACACCCCACCCCTGCGTTAGGACCCCCATGCTCACCCGGCGTGCGCTTCTCGCCGGGGGCGCGAGCCTGGCCGCTTCTGCCGCGACGGGCCCGCGTCCCGTCCGCGCGGCCGCCCGGCGCGCCCCGCTGCGCGATCTCTTCCGGCTCGGCGTCGCCTCCGGTGAGCCCGCGCCCGACGGCGTCGTGTTGTGGACGCGCCTGGCGACGGACCCGCCGGCCCTGGACGGGCTGGGCGGGATGCCGCGACGCCAGGTGTCCGTGGACTGGCAGCTCGCCAGGGACGAGCACTTCCGCCACGTCGTACGCCACGGCACCGAGACCGCCCGACCCGAGGCGGCGCACAGCGTCCACGTCGAGCTCGAAGGACTGGAACCGGGCGCCGAGTACTTCTACCGGTTCCGAGCCGAGGGCGGCCTGTCGGAGACCGGCCGCACCCTGACCGCCCCCGCCCCGGGCAGCCGCGGTCGCGCGCTGAACCTGTCGTTCACCTCCTGCGCCGACTACCAGACCGGCTGGTTCACCGCCTACCGCCGGATGGCCGATGACCACCCCGACCTGATCGCGTTCCTCGGCGACTACGTCTACGAGTACGGCGACTACGAGCACCGCGTCCGCGACCAGGCCGGCGGCGAGTGCCTCGACCTGGCCGGCTACCGCCTGCGCCACGCCCAGCACAAGACGGACCCCGACCTGCGCGCGGCCCACGCCATCGCCCCCTGGGCGGTGGTCTGGGACGACCACGACGTCAGGAACGCCTGGGCCGGCGACGTCCCCAGAAGGCGCAGGGCGGCGGCGTTCCGCGCGTACTACGAGAACATGCCGCTGCGCCGCGCGCAGCGGCCGCACGGGGCCGCGCTCAGGCTGCATCGCAGCATCCGCTGGGGCGCGGTGGCGAACCTGCACCTGCTCGACACCCGCCAGTACCGCGACCCGTACGCGTGCACCGGCGACAGCGACACTGTCGGCCCCGACTGCGCGGAACGCCTCGACCCCGGCCGCACCATCCTCGGACCGGAGCAGCAGACCTGGCTCGACGCCGAGCTCAGGGACTCGCACGCGACCTGGGACCTGCTCGGCCAGCAGGTGTTCATGATGGAGATGGACTGGGCCCGCGGCCCGGCCGAGGGCTGGTCCAACGAGGGCTGGGACGGCTACGTCGCCTCCCGCGACCACCTGGCCGCCACCATCCACGCCCACCGGCGCAACGCCGTCGTGCTGACCGGCGACGTGCACTCCCACTGGGCCGGCCAGGTCGGCCGCGACCACCGCGACCCCGGCGCGGAACCCGTGGCCGTCGAGCTCGTCACCACCTCGGTCACCAGCGCCGGCGACGGCCGCGACGAGTATCCCGACACCCGGAACCTGCTCGCCGAGAACCCGCACGTCTCGTTCTTCAACGGCCGCCGCGGCTATGTCAGGACCAGGATCACGGAGCGGGAGATGACGGTCGACTTCCGTTCACTGGCCTACGTCACGCGACCGGACGCCCCCGCGTACACCTCCGGCTCGTTCGTCATCGAGCCGGGCGACCCGACGCTCAACCCCGCCTAGCCAGGCCGAACCCGCCGGAACCCGCTCAGATCTCCACGTGGCCGCCGCTGCGCCAGTAGACGTTGCCCTCGCGCGACAGCAGCTCCTCGTCCACCAGGTAGCGGCGCAGCGCCGCGTAGTCGTCGTGGAAGGCCCGCAGCGCCACGTTCACGTCCTTCTCCGCATAGCGGACGCCGGGCTCGAAGACGGCCGCGATGTAGTTCAGCACGATCAGCCGCTTGTCCCGTCGGATCGCCGTGGTCGTCAGCCGCCCGTCCACGAGGAAGGTGCGCAGCACCCGCTCCTCGGCGCTCAGCTCCTCGGCCGGTTCGGCGTGCGCCCGCAGCAGGTCGCGGAAGCGTTCGGGGGTGGCGCGCCACGTGCCGCTCTCGTCGCATGCGGCGAGTCCGCCGCTGGCGAGCTTGTGCAGGGACTTGGGGGAGAGCCCGTCGGTGGTTCCGAGCACCAGGGAGGCGAACGTCTTGAGCGTGTCGTCCTGGTAGAGGAGTCCGAGAACGCGCCTGATGTCTTCGTCGTTCACTCGTACCATTTTGTCCCATGATCACAGCACTGTTGCTCGCGGCCGCCGTCGCCGTCCCGAACAACTTCCTCCTGTACGAGAAGGCCGCCGCCAAGAAGGACGCCAACCCCGAGACGAGCTGGTCGGCCAGCGGCAAGAGAACGGCCCGGCTCGTCGTCAACCCGTGCCAGAAGAGCGGATTAGGCCAGCGCGGCCGGACCTCGGCCAGGACGCTCAGCTACACGGCGGTGCCCGATTACGCCAAGTCGGAGCAGGTCGTCCTCTACCGGTCCGCGGCCGCCGCGGGCCAGGCTCTACGCGACCTGCGGGCGGCCGTGAAGTCCTGCGGCACGTCCGGCTACCGCTACTCCTCCGCCCCGATCGCCCTCGGCGACGCGGGGCTTTCGGTCACCGGGCAGGCGTACCAGAGCGGGAAGCCGGCCATCGGTGGCGACCGGGCGATCGTGACCCGGCGCGCGAACGCCCTGATCCTCTACACCGTGTCCGGCGAGTGGGGCAAACCGGTCAAGGCCGACTTCAGGCAGCAGACGAAGGACGCCAAGCGCATGCTCGCCAAGATCTGCGCCATCGCCGCATGCTGACGCCGGGCGCCGGTGACCAGGCCGGCGGAAGGGCTGACGCCGGTGACGGGGCCGCCGGCAGCGCTGACGAGAGCCCCGACGACAGGGCCGGTGACGAGGGAATGTCTCGATCTTGAGACATGGTCATGACACGACCTCGACGTTCGGCGAAGGAGAATCTATCGACAGGCCTGTGCCGGGGCGCCCTTGCCAGTCCGTTCCGGCACAGGGCTTGTCGTCTCCTCCCGTGAATCCGCCTACAAGCGGTTGAGCCCCTGGACGTGCAGGACCGCGCGGCCCTCCTCGTCGGAGGCGGCCAGGTCGACCTGGGCGTCGATGCCCCAGTCACCGTCGCCGGCCGGGTCCTTGACCGTCTGGCGCACCTTCCACAGCCCGCTCTCCTCCTCGATGCGCAGCAGCGCGGGCCCGCGCGCGTCGGCGTCGGTGTGGATCTCCTCGTGTTCGTCGTAGTAGGCGTCGAGCGCCGCGCCCCAGTCGACGTCGGGGGCGAGCTCCTCCAGCTCGGCCTCCTTCTCCAGCGCACACAGCTCGACCAGCCGGAACATGGCGTTGCGCACCAGCACGCGGAAGGCCCGCGGGTTGGCGGTGACCGGCCGTACCTTGGCCTCCAGCTGCTGCTGATGCTCCTCCAGCGCCGCGGCCGGGTTGGTGAGCTTCTCCCACTCGTCGATCAGCGAGGAGTCGACCTGGCGGACCAGCTCGCCGAGCCACTCGATCAGGTCGACCAGGTCGTCGGTCTTGAGGTGCTCGGGCACCGTGCGCGACAGCGTCCGGTAGGCGTCGGCCAGATAGCGCAGCACCGTGCCCTCGGAGCGGGCCAGCTCGTAGAACTGGATGTACTCGCCGAACGTCATCGCCCGCTCGTACATGTCGCGCACCACGGACTTCGGGCTGACCGTGTAGTCGCCCACCCACGGGTGGCCGCGCCGGTACGTCTCGTACGCCCCGAGCAGCAGGTCGTCGAGCGGCATCGGATACATGACCTCGGCGAGCTGCTCCATGCGCTCCTCATACTCGATCCCGTCGGCCTTCATCTGCGCGACGGCCTCGCCCCTGGCCTTCTTCAGCTGGGCGGACAGGATCTGGCGCGGGTCGTCGAGGATGGACTCCACGATCGAGACCATGTCGAGCGCGTACGCCGGCGACTCGCGGTCGAGCAGGTCGAAGGCGGCCAGCGCGAACGTCGACAGCGCCTGGTTGAGCGCGAAGTCCTCCTGCAGGTCGATCGTCAGCCGGGCCCGCCGGCCCTGCTCGTCGGGCTCGGCGAACTGCTCGACGATGCCGCCGGCCAGCAGCGAGCGGTAGATGGCGATGGCCTGGCTGATGTGCCGGCGCTGCCACTTGCGGTCTTCGTGGTTGTCGGTCAGCAGGTGCTTCATCGCCTGGAAGCAGTCGCCCGGCCGGTTGATCACCGCGAGGAGCATGGCGTTGCTGACCTTGAACCGGGAGTTGAGCGGCTCCGGCTCGGCCTCCTGGAGCTTGGTGAAGGTGTCCTCGCTCCAGCCGACGAAGCCCTCCGGCGGCTTTTTGCGGGCGTAGCCGCGCCGCCGCTTGGGATCGTCGCCGATCTTGGCCAGCGCCTTGGCGTTCTCGATGTCGTGCTCGGGGGCCTGGCAGGCGACGTAGCCGATGGTGTCGAAGCCCGCCCGGCCCGCGCGGCCGGCGATCTGGTGGAACTCGCGGGCGCGCAGCCGGCGCACCTTGTTGCCGTCGTACTTGGACAGGGCCGTGAACAGCACCGTCCTGATCGGCACGTTGACGCCGACGCCCAGCGTGTCGGTGCCGCAGATGACCTTCAGCAGCCCGGCCTGGGCCAGCCGCTCGACCAGGCGCCGGTATTTCGGCAGCATGCCCGCGTGGTGCACGCCGATGCCGTGCTTGACCAGCCGCGACAGCGCCCGGCCGAAGCGGGTGGTGAAGCGGAAGCCGCCGATCATGGCGGTGATGGCCTCCTTCTCGGCCTTGGTCGCCATGTTGATCGACATCAGCGCCTGGGCCCGCTCCATCGCCGCGGCCTGGGTGAAGTGCACGACGTAGACCGGCGCCTGGCCGGTCGAGAGCATCTCCTCCAGCGTCTCGTGCAGCGGGGTCATCCGGTAGGAGTAGATCAGCGGCACCGGCCGCTCGGCGTGCTTGACCACCGACGTCGGCCGCCCGGTGCGCCTGGTCAGGTCGCGCTCGAACATGGACACGTCGCCGAGCGTGGCCGACATCAGCACGAACTGTACGTCGGGCAGCTCCAGCAGGGGCACCTGCCAGGCCCAGCCCCGGTCCGGCTCGGCGTAGAAGTGGAACTCGTCCATGACGACCTGGCCGATGTCGGCCGCCGCTCCGTCGCGCAGCGCCACGTTGGCCAGGATCTCGGCCGTGCAGCAGATGATCGGCGCGCCCGGGTTGACGCTGGCGTCGCCGGTCATCATCCCGACGTTCTCCGTGCCGAAGATGGCGCACAGGTCGAAGAACTTCTCCGACACCAGCGCCTTGATCGGCGCGGTGTAGAACGTCCGCAGGTCGCGCGTCAGCGCGGTGAAGTGGGCGCCCGCGGCCACCAGTGACTTGCCCGAGCCCGTCGGCGTGGCCAGGATCAGGTTGCTGCCGGAGACCACCTCGATGAGGGCCTCCTCCTGGGCGGGATAGAGCGTGAGCCCCCGCTCGGCGTTCCAGGCGACGAACGCGTCGAAGATGGCGTCCGGATCGGCGTCGATGTCGTCGGGCAGGCGGTCAACGAGAAGGCTCACACACCTATCCTGCCGAAGTTTGCCGGGTGGTCGAACCGCTCGCGGCCAACTCGGTCAAGCGAACCCCGCCGCCCGCAGCCTCAGGTGCGGGCGCGGGGCACGATCGGTACGCCGTCAGGTGCGCGCCCGTGGCACGGTCAGCAGCAGGCCGCCGAGGAGGGCGAAGACCGCCAGGAACGGACCTCCGCCGGGCGCGAAACCGCCCACGGTCAGCGTCAGCACCCCCGCGCCGACCAGCCCGGCCGCCGTGAGCGCGCCCCGCCAGCCGTCCGCGACGAACGGCAGCGCGGGCGGGCCATCGAACCTGGCGAATCCCTTCAGCAGCGGCCACAGCACCAGGCAGAGCAGCCCGAACCAGATCGGCCAGCCGAGGAACCACAGCACGCTGCCCGGCCGCGGCGTGTCCACGCCCAGCAGCACCACCACGACCCCGGTCACCGCGAACAGGGCCGGCATGTGCCACAGGTACACCGTCATGATGCGCGGGCTCGCCCAGTCCAGCAGGCGGGCCGGCGCCAGCCGTACCAGCACCGGGCGCAGCAGCGCGGCCAGGCCGATCTGGCCGAGGCCGACGGCGAGCATGGCCAGCGTGGGCGGCGCCATGTTGGACACCTCCGCGCCCGGCAGGCCGATCATGCTGCCCGGGTAGGGGCCGTGGGCCACCAGCAGTGCCGCCGCCCCGAAGCCGCCCACGGCGAGCAGCCACGGGTGCCGCAGCCGGCCGCCGGCGTAGAAGAAGCCGAGCTGGTGCACGGCCAGCCAGACGAACACCACGTTCACGTAGCCCAGAGCGTCGATCCCGGAGGAGAAGCGCACCACGTCCGTCAGCACCGCCCCGGCCGACAGCAGGACGGGCACGCGCCAGCCGTGCCGCTCGTGCAGGCGCAGCGCGTACGGCGTGACCGTGACGGCGATCAGATAGACGGCCAGGAACCACAGCAGCTGGCCCGTCAGCTGCGCGCCCACCCCGAGCGGCTGCGCGGGCACCCCCAGGCTGAGCAGCACGTGCGGCAGCGGGATCCACACCGCGGCCAGCGGCAGCAGCGGCCAGGCCAGCCGCCGCAGCCGGACCGCCAGCCACAGCGGCGCGGGCTTCGACGAGCGGCCGAAGCTGATCGCGTTCGCCGCCCCGCCCGCGAAGAACACCAGCGGCATCACCTGGCTGATCCACGTCACCACCCACACCCCGGGCGTCGACAGCGCGTTGCCCGTCGTCAGCCGCCCGTTCTCGTACGTCAGCACCGGGATCGTCCAGTGCTGCAGCACGATGAGCGCCATCCCGGCCACCCGCAGCAGGTCGATGAAGGGGTCGCGGCCCGCCGGGCGCGCGTCCGCCGGGCCGCGCGGCCTCGCGGGCGCGGCAGTGGGGCGGTCCAGCAGGGCGGTCATGGGGAGCCTCGATTCCTGGGGGAGCGGATGGCTCAAGGCTCCCGTCCAGGGCGCTCGCGCACATTGCCGCGAGCCGCCGTCCTCGGGTCGAGATCGCACCACCGGCCCGGGTAGGGCTGGCCCTACCCCCATACACCGGCGCACCCGCTCGCTCGCGCGAGCGGCCCGGCATACGGTGGTGGCCATGCGCTCCCTGACGAGGCGTGTCCTTCTCGACACCCGCTACACGCTGGTCGGCTTCCCGACCACTCTCATCGGCTTCGTGCTCATGATCGCGGGATTCGCGGCGGGGGTGGGCACGGCGGTCGTGTGGATCGGCGTGCCGCTGCTGGCCGGCACGCTGCTGGTGGCGCGAGGCTTCGCCGACGCCGAGCGCGGCTGGCTCTCCGACGTGCTGCGCAGGCCGCCCGTACGGCCGCGCTACAAGCCCGCGCCGCCCGGCGCCGGCCGCTTCCGCCGCCTCGTCAACCCGCTGACCAGCGGGCAGTCCTGGCTCGACCTGCTGCACGGCATACTCAACCTGCCGTTCGCGATCATCGCGTTCGTGCTCACGGTGGTGTTCTGGGCGGTCCCCATCGCCGGGCTCACCTATCCCCTGTACGGCCTCATCACCTCCCGCATCCCCGGCAACACCGAGCTGCCCGAGCTGCTCGGCATGGGCGACTCCTACGGCATCAACGTGCTCTTCTACGTCTCGGTCGGCCTGGTCTTCACGCTGCTCATGCCGTTCGTGGTCCGCGGCGCCGCGCTGCTGCGCTCCGGCCTCGGCCGGGCCCTGCTGACCGGCGTGGCCGAGCTGCAGGAGCGCATCGACGACCTGGCCCAGGGCCGCGCAGCCGCCGTCTCCGCCGAGGCCAACGCGCTGCGCAAGCTGGAGCGCGACATCCACGACGGGCCGCAGCAGCGGCTGGTGTCGCTGGCCATGGAGCTGTCCAGGGCGCAGCGGCAACTGGCCAAGGACCCCGAGGCGGCGCGGGCCACGCTCAGCGCCGCGATCGGCGCCACCCGCGAGACCCTCGACGAGCTGCGCGCGCTCTCGCGCGGCATCGCCCCGCCGATCCTGTCCGACCGCGGCCTCGCGCCCGCGCTGGCCGCACTCGCGGGCCGCTGCACGGTCCCCGTCGACCTCGACGTGCAGACCGTCGAGCGCTACCAGGCCGCCGTCGAGAACGCCGTCTACTTCGTCTGCGCCGAGACCCTGACCAACGTGGCCAAGCACAGCCGCGCCACCATCTGCACCGTCCAGCTCGTCCGCATCGATGACGTCCTCATGCTGACGATCGGGGATGATGGGGTCGGCGGCGCGCACGTCGCCAAGGGACATGGGCTCGCCGGGCTGGCCGACCGGCTCCGCGCCGTCGACGGGGAGCTGACCGTGCAGTCGCCCGACGGCGGGCCCACGATGATCGTGGCGGAGGTGCCGTGCGGGTAGTCGTGGCCGATGACGCTGTTCTGATCAGGGAGGGCCTGGTCAGATTGCTGGAGGAGTTCGGCTGCGAGGTGGTGGCCACGGTCGGTGACGGTGACGCGCTCGTCGCCGCGGTCACCGAGCACAGGCCGGACGTCTCGGTGGTGGACGTACGCATGCCGCCCTCGTTCACCGACGAGGGGCTCAAGGCGGCGGTCGAGGCCAGGCGCCGGGTGCCCGGCGCGCCGGTGCTGATCCTCTCCCAGTACGTCGAGGTCTCCTATGCCGACGACCTGCTGGCCGACGCCCGTGGCGCGGTCGGCTACCTGCTGAAGGACCGGGTCGTCGACGTGGAGGAGTTCCTGGAGGGCCTGCGGCGGGTGGCCGCCGGCGGGACCGTCTTCGATCCTCAGGTGGTGTCGCAGTTGATGGTACGCAGGCGCAAGGACGACCCGCTGGCCGAGCTCACGCCGCGCGAGCGCGAGGTGCTCGGCCTGATGGCCGAGGGGAAGTCGAATCCGGCCATCGGGCGGCAGCTCGTGATCAGCGATGGGGCCGTGGAGAAGCACATCAGAAGCATCTTCAGCAAGCTCGGCCTCTACGCGGAGGACAGTGACCAGCATCGCCGGGTGCTCGCCGTCCTGACCTACCTGCGTTCGTGATCCCGTTCCCGGCCGCCCTGACCTGACGTTCACGCGAACCCTCCCGGGCCTGGCCCGCCGGCCGAGCGGGGCGGCTCCGCCCGCCGGTCCCTCCTGCCAGTGAGAGGGTCGCTGGCCGGTCCGCGCGCCGCTACGCGCGGACCTGGCCGCTCGGGGTTCTACCCGAGCGCGTCGACCAGCTTCTTGCGCTGCTGGGCGCCCAGGCCGCCGAGACGGCGCTTCTCGTCGACGCCCGCCTCCTCCATCAGCGCGGTGGCCTTGGCCGGACCGACGCCCTTGACGGCGCGGAGCGCCTGCGACACCTTGATCTTCTTCGCGATGTCGTCGTCGCGCTCGAGCAGCTGAGCGAACGTCAGCTCGCCGGCCTTGACCTTCGCCAGCAGCGCCGTGCGCGCGGCACGGGCCTCGGCGGCCTTGGCCAGAGCCGCCTGACGCTGCTCGGGGGTGAGAGTGGGAAGTGCCATCTCTGTTCTCTCCTCGGGGAGTTGAGCGTTCGGGTTCTGTTACCCGTGGTGCAGTGGCTAATCATGGCGGATACCAGCGGTTCGTGTTGCGGAAAGTGCGTGGTCAGCGTCCGGACCACGCCGATGCGCCCGCTTCCGCGCACGCCACGTCCTGCGC
Source organism: Nonomuraea maheshkhaliensis (assembly GCF_039529435.1). Taxonomy (NCBI): domain Bacteria; kingdom Bacillati; phylum Actinomycetota; class Actinomycetes; order Streptosporangiales; family Streptosporangiaceae; genus Nonomuraea; species Nonomuraea maheshkhaliensis. The sequence goes on along the minus strand of NZ_BAAAMU010000150.1, from coordinate 10,912 downwards.
GATCGTGCCTCCGCTGACCCCTATGCCACCGACCACGCGTCCCGTCTCACCGTCGCCCGACCAGAGCGGCAGGCCGCCGCCGAAGCAGACGAAACCCGCTCCGGCCAGGCCCGCGAGCTCGCCGTCCGCCGCGGTCAGCGGGGGCAGCTCGGAGGTGGGCCTGCGCAGGGCCACCGACGTGTACGCCTTGCCCCGCGCGAGGACGGGCCCGGAGATCTCCGCACCGTCCATACGCTGGAACGACACCAGATTTCCCCCGTCGTCCACGATCGCCACGGAGATCCGGGCGCCCTCGCGGTACGCCTGTTTGACGGCCGCCTCCGTCATGCGGAGCGCGAGTTCGAGATTCACGCGGTTCGCCCCTCGGATCATGATTCTTTCGCGCCTCGGCCCTCCCCATGCGTACCCGGGCCGGCCGGGCCCGTGCAAGATCGCCTATGCGGGTGCGCAGGCGTGGGCTCACAGCGGCTTATGCCGGTCGAGGGTGGAATACGTCACACTTTGTCGGTCGGGCGTGTCGCGAGCCTGGTCAGGGTGGTTTTTGCGCCAGAGTTCGAGCCCCTCGGGCGTGAGGAAGCTGTCGAAGACCGACTCCATCGCGCCCAGGAGCGCGCCGCGCCAGCCGAGGGCCGAGCCCTCGATCCGCGGCGGCCGGTCGCGGCGGATCGCCATCAGGCCGGGCTCGCAGGCCGCCATGAGGGCCTGTCCGGCCCGCTCAAGCAGTTCCACGCCGTGGCCCGACAGCGTCACCACCTCCGGGTCGTGCGCGTTCACCAGGGCCGCCACGCCGCGTCCCAAGGCCCTGGCGTTGGCCTCCACCGTCTCCCCGCCCGTCGCCAGCACCCGCTCGGCCTGCTCGCGGCCCCTGCCGCCGCCGTGGGCCAGGCCGGCGTGGCGCAGCAGGGCGTTGGCGCCGACGTCCATGCCCCAGCAACCGGTGGCGCCGCAGGGGCAGGGGCGGTCGTTGCCGGACAGCGGCATGTGGCCGAACTCGGCGCCGGCGCCGCTCGCCCCGGCGACCGGCCGGCCGTCCACGACCAGCACGCCGCCCAGGTCGAAGTCCACGTGCAGGTGCACGCCCACCCGGACGTCACGCAGGTGCCCGCGGCGCGCCTCGGCCAGCGCGGCCAGCACGGTGTCGTTGCCGATCACGGGCATGTCAGGCTGCTCGAAGGGCTCGCCGGGGTGGGTGGCGGATCCGCCAGGCTGAGTGGCGGGCGTGCCGGGTCCGGTGGGCGTGCCGGGCAGGTTCAGCAGTGCGGGGACGTCCACCGAGCGCCAGCCCAGGTGGGCGATGTCCACCAGGCCGCCGTGGCGGATCGGGCCGGCCAGGGCTACAGCGACGCCGAGGGCGCGGCGGCCGAGCCGCCGCCGGTGCTCCGCCACGGCCACGCTCAGCGGCTCCAGCGTGCCCTGGGGCGTGCCGTCGTGCGGCCGTACGCCGAGCACCGTGACCCGGCCGCCCAGCTCGCACGCCGCCAACTCCCAGGCGTCCTCGCGCACGTCCGCGGCCAGCGCGACCGGCCCGTCCGGATGCGGCCCCGGCACCAGTGTCGGGCGGCCCCGCGCATGCTCGGAGGCCGGCTCCTCGTGCAGCAGCCCGGCCTCGGCGAGGCCGGCCACCAGCACCGAGGCCGTGCCCCTGGCCAGCCGCAGATCGCGGGTGAGCTGGGACCTGGTGCGCACGGCACCGGAGTCGTGCACGGCGCGCAGCAGCCTGACCCGGTTGTGCGCGCGAAGCTCGCCACTCGTCGTAGCTCCATTCACGAGGACAGTTTATGCTCTAGCCGTGAACAAAAGCCTCACTGACGCACAACGGGCACGTGTCGGAGTTTTCGGATTCTTCTTTCTCGCCGGTCTTGTCATGGGATTGTGGGCGGCCGGGCTGCCGTCGCTGAACGACCGGCTCGACCTCGGCCCCGCCAGGCTCGGCAGCGTCCTGCTGCTGATCTCCGGCGGGGCGCTGGTGTCGATGCTGGTGGCCGGGCCGCTGGTGGACCGGTGGTCGAGCCGCCGGGTGTGCTGGATCGCCGGACCCTTCTCCGGCCTGGTGCTGCTCGGACCGGCGCTGGCGTCCTCGTACTGGATGCTGGCGGTTCTGGCGGTGCTCTTCGGCATGGGGCTCGGCGTGACCGAGATCGGGATGAACGCCCATTCCGTCGAGGTCGAACGCGTCTACCGGCGGCCGATCATCTCCGCCTTCCACGGCACCTGGAGCCTCGGCGGCGCCACCGGCGGCGGGATCACCTCCCTCGCGCTGCACGCCGGGGTGGACGCGCAGGGGCTGCTGATCACGGCGGCGATCGTGGTGCCGTTCCTGTACCTGCCGGCCGCGCGGCTGCTGCTGCCCGGCGCGCCGGGGGGCGGTTCCGCCTCCGGTTCCTCCGGTTCCCCGGACGCGCCGGGCGGGTCGCTGCGCTGGGGGCTGATCGCCCTGCTCGGGCTGGCCGCGTTCGCCGGGCACCTGAGCGAGGGGGCGGCCATCGACTGGGCCGCGCTGCATGCCCGCTGGGTGCTGGAGACCGATCCGGTAATGGCGCCGCTGGCGTACACGATCTTCTCCGTCGCCATGACGACCGTGCGCCTGCTGGGCGATCCGATCAGGGGCAGGCTCGGCTCCGTGCGGACCATCCAGCTCGCCGGGCTCTTCGCCACCGCCGGATACGCACTCGTGCTCGTCTCGCCGCTCACCGGGGAGGCCGTACGGGTCGCGTGCGCCTGGACCGGGTGGGCGCTGGCCGGCGTCGGGCTGGCCACGGTGGTGCCGGTCCTGTTCAGCGCGGTCGGCGCGGCCGGCGGCCGGGTCGGTCGGGCGCTGGCGATGGTGACGGCGTTCGGGTACAGCGGGCTGCTGCTGGGGCCGGCCGTGCTCGGGTACGTGGCCGAGTCGACGTCGCTGCCGGTGGCCCTGTTCATTCCGGCTGTGCTCGCGGCGGTGGTGACGCTCACCGGCTCCCCGGCCATCCGCGCCCTGCTCCGCCTCTCGGCATCCCCTGTCCAGGACGCCGCCCCCAGCGCCGCCAATGGAACTGCCCCAGGCGCCGTCAACGGGGCCGGGGCCGGTCCGGCGGGGGAGCGCGGGCACGAGCCGGAGCCGGAACCCGCCCGCGACTGATCCTCGTCCCGCAACGTCCGCCATGTCCGCCGCGGTCCGCTTCACGGGCCGCTTGAGGTGAGGGTGCCGTCGCAATCCGTCCGTCA
>NZ_BAAAMU010000150.1:0-7701 GCF_039529435.1 Nonomuraea maheshkhaliensis | reverse complement strand
CGCGCGGCCGGACGTGACGGACTTGTGTTCAAGACCGCTGACCTGGTGTTATGTGATCGTGACTTGACCTGCAAGTTACATCCAGGTTTCATGTCCTCCACACCGTAAACGTTTACAGGCGGATGACCGTAAACGTTTACGCACGATGGAAGGACAGCCTTGGCCGACGGACCCACGATCAACACGATCGCCGAGCGCGCCGGTGTCTCGATCGCCTCCGTATCGCGGGTCCTGAACGGCCTGCCGACCAGGCAGGAGACCGTGCGCAAGGTGATGGCCGCCGCGGACGAGCTCGGCTACGTGCGCAACGCCGTGGCCAGGTCGCTCAAGTCGCGCCGCACCCACCAGGTCGCCTTCGCCATGGCCGACGTCGGCAACCCCGCCTACCTGGCCATGCTGCGCCAGATCCAGCCGGTGCTGAAGGCCGCCGGATACCGGCTCGTGCTCCACTCGACCGACGCCGTCGTGGAGGACGAGATCGCCGTGCTGCACAGCCTGGGCGAGCGCTACGTGGACGGGCTGATCATGGTCCCGCTGCGGGTCACCGAGGCCCATCTGCGGATGCTGGCCACGGCCAGGGCGCCGGTCGTGATCATCGGTTCGGTGCCCGACGGCACCCGCGTCGACAACGTACGGGCCGACTCGCGCACCGGCGTCAGGCTGGCGCTCGACCACCTCCACGCGCTCGGCCGCCGCCGCATCGCCCTGGTCAACGGCCCGCTCGACACCGTGCCCGGCGCCGCCCGCGGCGCCGCGTACCGGGAGGCGCTGGGAGACCTGGACCTGCCCTACGACGAGGACCTCGTCCGGATCGGCGACTTCTACCGCGCCGACGGGGCCCGCGCGGTGGCCGAGCTGCTCGCCGCCCGGCCCGACATCGACGCGCTGATGTGCGCCAACGACCTGATCGCGCTCGGCGCGCTCGACGTGCTGCGCGCCGCGGGCCGGCGGGTGCCCGAAGACGTGGCGGTGGTCGGCATGGACGACACCGACCTCGCCGCGGCCTCCTGGCCGTCGCTGACGAGTGTCTCGCTCGGGTCGGCCGAACGCGGCAAGGCCGCCGCCGAGCTGCTGCTCGAACGGCTCCAGGGCGGCGAGAGCGATCCCCGGGTGGTCACCGTGCCGCCCCGCCTCGCGGTCCGGGCCTCGACGGCGGGCCCGGCGTACGGAAAGTACACCGACGGAAAGTACACGGGCGAAACGCACGCGGGCGGGAAGGAGGGCGGGGCGTGACCGCGACCGAGACGAGAGCGGCGCCGCCCCGGCGGTCGCGCGCCAGGCGCCGCGGGCCCTCGCGCCAGACGCGGGAGATGTGGCTGCTGATGCTGCCGGCGATGGTGCCGGTGCTGCTGTTCAGCATGGGCCCGCTGCTGTACGGCATCGGCCTGGCCTTCACCGACGCCCGCAACACCCGCGTCCACCAGACCGAGTTCGTGGGCCTGGAGAATTTCACCGCGCTGCTGGCCGACGACGAGTTCTGGTCCTCGTTCCGGATCGGCGCGATCTGGTCGGTCTCGGTGACCGTGCTGCAGTTCGTCGCCGCGCTCGGCCTGGCGCTGCTGCTCAACGAGAAGCTGCGCGGCCGGGCCGTGGCCCGGGTGCTGTCGGTGGTGCCGTGGGCGATGCCGCCCGTGGTCATCGGCCTGATGTGGAAGCTCGTCTACCACCCCGACGCCGGCATCCTGAACGACCTGCTCGGCACGCACGTCAACTGGCTGGCCGACTTCTCGCTCGCCCTGCCCGCGATCATCGTGGTGGGCGTCTGGGCGGGCATGCCGCAGACCACCGTCGTGCTGCTCGCGGGCCTGCAGAACGTGCCCAAGGAGCTCTACGAGGCCGGTGAGATGGACGGCGCGGGCTCATGGCGGCGCTTCTGGAGCATCACGCTGCCGCAGCTCAGGCCGGTCATCGTGGCGATCACCTCGCTCGACTTCGTGTGGAACATCAACCAGTTCGGGCTGGTCTACGTGCTCACCCAGGGCGGCCCGGGAGGGCGCACGCGGCTGCCGATGCTGTTCGCGTACGAGGAGGCGTTCCGCTACCGCATGGCCGGTTACGCCTCGATGCTCGGCCTCGCCATGGCGATCGTCGTGCTCGCGGTGCTCGGGCTGTACCTGTGGCGGCAGATGAGGGAGGTCAGGTGAAACGCGTTTCACAGTACGTGGCGCTGGTCGCGTACGTCGTCTTCCTGGCGTTCCCGCTGCTGTGGCTGCTGTCCACGGCGCTGAAGACGCCCCAGGAGATGGCGCTGACGGAGCCCACGTGGATCCCGCGCGAGCCCACGCTGGCCAACTTCTCCGACGCGTTCGGGGAGCAGGACCTGGTCGGGGCGGCGACGCGCAGCCTGGTGGTGGCGCTGTTCGCCAGCGTGATCACCGTGGTCATCTCGCTGCCCGCCTCCTACGCCATGGCGCGCTACCGGGGCCTGGTCAACAAGATCGCGATCGGATGGGTGCTGGTCAGCCAGGTGTTCCCGTTCATCCTGATCATCATCCCGCTCTTCATGATCCTGCGGGACCTGGACCTGGTGAACACGCTGCCGGGCCTGGTGCTGGTACACGTGACGTTCACGCTGCCGTTCGCGCTGTGGATGTTGCAGGGCTACGTCCGCGCCGTGCCGCCCGAGCTTGAGGAGGCCGCGTCGGTGGACGGCGCGAGCCGGGTGCGGGCGATCGTGAGCGTGGTCGCCCCGCTGCTCGCGCCGGGCGTGGTGGCCACGCTGCTGTTCTCGTTCATCTCGTCCTGGAACGAGTTCATGTTCGCACTCGTGATCTTGCAGGACCCCGACGTCATGACACTCCCGCTCACGCTGGTGAGGTTCACCGGCCCCGAGGGGGTGGCCAGGCTCGGGCCGCTGGCCGCGGCGTCGCTCATGGCGACGATCCCCAGCCTGATCTTCTTCGCAATCATCCAGCGGCGCCTGAAGTCCGGCCTGATGGCCGGCGCCGTGAAGGGCTAGGAGGCCTCATATGCGAATCAAGTCCGCTCTGGCGGCGGTGGCCGTCCTCACGCTCGCCGCCGCGTGCGGCGGGGGCGGCGGCGAGTCGTCGTCCTCGCCCGGCGCGCCCGTCAAGCTCGACTTCCTCAGCCTGGCCTGGCAGAAGGAGTCCGTCGCCGCGAACAAGCAGATCGTGGACGAGTGGAACAAGGCCAACCCCGGCATCCAGGTCACCTACGTCCAGGGCAGCTGGGACAACGTCAACGACCAGCTCGTCACCCAGTTCGCCGGCGGCACCGCGCCCGACGTCATCCACAACGACTCGCCCGCGCTGGCCGGCTTCGCCTCCGACGGCTACCTGCTCGACCTGAGCGACAAGCTGCCCGCCGAGCTGAAGAGCGACATCCCGCAGGCCGCCTGGGACACCGTCACCTTCGACGGCGGCAAGGGCGAGCAGGGCGTGTACGGCGTGCCGTTCCTCCAGGAGTCGCAGGTCATCATCGCCAACAAGAAGCTGCTCGACGAGTCCGGCGTGCGCGTCCCGGCCCCGGGCGAGCCGTGGACGTGGGACGAGTTCTCCGCGGCGGCCAAGAAGATGACCAAGGGCGGCACGTTCGGCGTGGCCTGGCCGATGAAGTCGCCGGTCAACAAGACGCTCAACCTGGCGCTCAACTTCGGCGGCACCTTCTTCCAGACCGCCGACGGCAAGACCACCGTCAAGGTCGGCCCCGAGGAGCGCGAGGTGCTCCAGCGCATCCACGACCAGCTCTACAAGGACAAGTCCGCCGACCCGGCGGCGCTCGGCCAGGGCACCGCCGACCCGCTGCCCGCCTTCTACAAGGGCAAGTTCGCGCTGCTGCCGGCCGGCGTCTACCTGCGCCAGCAGGTCGCCGAGCAGGCGCCCGACGGGTTCGAGTGGGTGACGCTGCCCGCGCCCAAGGGCACCAGCGCCCAGCAGGGCGCGGTCTCGCAGACGCTGTCGGTCGCGCAGGAGAGTGAGCACCCGGACGAGGCGCTGAAGTTCATCTCGTTCTTCCTGAACGGCGCCAACCAGGCCAAGCTCGCCAAGGGCGACTGGCTGCTGCCGACCTCCCAGAAGGCCGCCGCCGACCCGGCCATGACCACCGAGGAGAACGGCTGGGACGTGGCCACCGCCTCCGCCAAGGACCTCGTCGTGGCGCCGTTCCTGAAGGTGAACGGGTTCGACGAGTGGAAGACCAAGGTCGCCACGCCCGCGCTGCAGGAGTACTTCGCCGACAAGATCACCCTCGACCAGGCGGCGAGCAAGCTCGTCGAGGACGGCAACAAGGTGCTGGAGCGGTACCAGCGGTGACTTCCTTGCGGGACAGGGCCCGGGGGTGCCTGCTCGGCCTGGCGGCCGGCGACGCCCTCGGGGCCCCGGCCGAGAACCTCACGCCGGCCGAGATCCGGCGGCGGTGGGGACGGCTCACCGAAATCGAGGGCGGCGGCACCGACGACACGGAATACGCGATCTACGCGGCGTCCCTCCTCGTCCGCCACGGGCATGGCCTGAGCGCGCAGGACGTGGCGGCCGCGTACCGGGCGGAGATCATCCCCCGGGTGGCGGGGCCCATGCGCGGAGCCGGGTTCTCCGAGCTGGGCACCGTCGAAGCGCTTCGCCGAGGGCTGGAGCCCCCGCTGACCGGGCTCGTGCACGCGCACGGCTGGTCGGACGGGCTGGCGATGCGGGCGGCGCCGTACGGGATCTTCTGCCCGGGTGATCCGGCGGAGGCGGCGCGGCTGGTGGAGCAGGACGGGCTGGTCAGCGGGTCGGGCGAGGGCATACTCGGCGGCCGCGCGGTCGCCGGTGCGGTGGCCGCCGCCATGGGCGGGGCCACGCCGGACGAGGTGGTCTCCGCGGCGCTGTCGGTGATCCCGGCGGACTCGTGGACGGCCAGGAACGTGGTACGCGTCCGTGACGTCCTCGCGTCCGTCCCCGCCCCGGGCGGCCGGAACCTGGAGCGCTCGTCCCCGGGCGGCTCGGGTCCGGACGGTGCGGGCTCGCGTGGCTCGGACCCGGGCGGCCTGGATCCCCGTGATCCTGGCCCCGCCGATCCGGCCTCCGGCGGCTCGGAGCTGGTCGAGGCGTTGCACCGGGCCGTCGTCGTCCGGCACTACCCGTGGACCGACGTCGCGCCCGAGGCCGTGGCGCTGGCCCTGGCCGCCTTCCTGGCGGGAGGCGGCGAGGTGGAGGCGTCGGTGACGTTCGGGGTGAGCCTGGGCCGGGACGCCGACACGATCGGCGCCATCGCGGGAGCGGTGGCCGGGGCCGCGCGGGGAGAGCGCGGCGTGCCCGCCCGCTGGGCCGCCAGGATCGGACCGGTGACGGGCAAATGCCTGCCCGTCGTGGCCGGAAGACACGTGCTGGACGTCGCCGACGAACTGGCGGAAGGACTGTAGAACACCATGTCGGGGGACAGAATCAGGGGGGCCTTCGCCGGGCTCGCCGTGGGTGACGCCGCGGGCTGGCCCGCGGCCAGGCACCGCGCGGCCCTGCACGCGCCCTGGAGCCGGCGCCTGCACCGCGAGCTGGACGCGTTCGCGGAAGAGCGTCAGGTGACCACGTTGCCGGTGCCGTTCGCGCTGAACCAGCCCGTCGCACCGCTGCGGATCGGGCCGTCCGACGACGCCGAGTGGCTGGCGTGGACGCTGCTGACCATCGATCGGCCGCGCGCGGACGCGTTCAGGGACCTCGTCCCGTCGCGCCCAGGCGCCGGCCTGCCAGGCGCGCCTGCGCCGATCAGGGCGCGGATTTCCGTGGCCACCGCGCTGGACAACCTGGCCAACGGGGTCGAGCCGCCCGCCTCGGGGCACGACAATCCCCATCATTTCGACGACGCCGCCGCCATCAGGGCCGTCGCGTTCGGGGCCCTGGGGAGAGATCCCACCGAGGACGCGAAGGTGACGAACGCCGGAGACGGCGTGCTCGCCGCCCAGGCCATGGCCGCCGCGGTGAGCGCCGCCGTGACCTCAGGCCCGGCGTCGGCTGCGGAATCCGGTGCAGGTCCCGGTGCAGGTCCCGGCGCGGGGCCGGTGACAGGGCCGGTGACAGGGCCGGTGACAGGACCGGTGACGGGGCCGGTGACAGGGCCGGTGACGGGGCCGGCGGCGAGGGCAGTGGCGGCGGCGGTCGAGGCGGCGCTGGCCGTGCTGCCCGAAGACACCGCCATCGGGCACAACGCCCGCCTGGCGCTGTCGGTCGCCAGGAAGGCGGGCGACCCGTTCGCCGCAGTCCCCGCGCTGGACGCCGCGCTGCTCGACCACGTCTACAGCTACGGCGTCGGCGCCGCGCAGACCGTGCCCGTGGCGCTGGCGCTGGCCGAGGCGGCGGGAGGCGAGTTCACCAGGGCCGTGCCCGCCGCGGCCTGCCTGGCCTCACTGGCCGACTCGGCGCCCGCGCTGACCGGAGCGTTGACCGGCGCCTGCGGCGGTTATGGAGCGATCCCGGAGGGGTGGACCGCCACGGCCCGTACGCTGTCCGGTTGTTGCCTGCCTGATCTGGCGGGCCGAGATCTGATCGAACTACTGGAGGGAATCGCATGACGCCGCTTGAGGACAGGGCGACCGGCTGCGTGGCGGGGGCGGCGGTCGGTGACGCGCTGGGCGGCGCCACCGAGGGCTGGACCTCCGAGCAGATCGTCGAACGGTACGGGGGCCGCGTCGAGGGCATCGTGCCCCCGTACAACGACGACTGGCGCAACGCCAGGCCCATCGCGCCGTACCACAAGGGCGACGGCCACATCACCGACGACACCCTGATGACGCACGCGCTCATCCGCGTCTACGAGAAGACCGGCGGCCACCTGGACGCCTACTCCATGGCCGAGCACCTGGTGCCCGAACTGATGAACGAGCGGCGCTGGATCCCCGAGCTGGAGGCCGAGGCGCTGCCGCTGCAGCGGATCTTCCTGGCCGAGAAGTGGATCGTGGCCAGGCTGCACTACGGGCACGTCGACCCGCGCGAGGCCGGCGTCGGCAACATCGTGAACTGCGGCGCCGCCATGTACGTCGCCCCCGTCGGCATCGTCAACGCCGCCGACCCCGACGCCGCCTACACCGAGGCCGTCGACCTGACCGGCGCGCACCAGTCCAGCTACGGCCGGGAGGCGGCGGGGGTGATGGCCGCCGCCGTGGCCGAGGCGATGCGGCCGGGCGCCACGGCCGACTCCGTGGTGTCCGCCTGCCTGCGCCTGGCCAAGGACGGCACCAGGGCCGCCATCGAGGCGGTCTGCGAGGCCGCGGCCGGTCTGGGGCACTGGGAGGGCTCGTTCGAGGCGCTGCGGGCGGCCATCAGGCCGTACGACACGGTCGCCGACACCTACCGTGACCAGGGGCTGGGCGCGCGGCGGCCGAGCCGGGTGCACAGCATCGAGGAACTGCCGCTGGCGCTGGGGTTCCTGGTGATCGCCAAGGGCGACTACCGGGACACCGTGCTGGGCGGCGTCAACTACGGGCGCGACGCCGACTCGATCGCCTCCATGGGCGGGGCCATCGCGGGCGCGCTCGGCGGGCTGGGCGGCGTGCCGAAGGAGTGGATCGAGCAGGTGGCGGCGGCCAGCCGCACGGACCTGGTGGCTCCCGGGCGCGCCATCGCCGCCGTGGCGCGCCGCGTGCACGAGGGCTACCTGCTGCGCCGCCGCGCCCACGAGTCCGCCTTCGCCGAGCTCGACGGCGCATGATCCGGCTCACCTGGGTGCAGCCGGAGGACCTCGTCGGTCACGAGCTGCGCCAGGCCGCCGAGG
>NZ_BAAAMU010000149.1:0-24444 GCF_039529435.1 Nonomuraea maheshkhaliensis | reverse complement strand
AGCAACGGCTACCGGCCGGCCTCCGGCAGCGCTCGATCCGTCAGCCCACCTATCCAGTTTAATTGCCATTGCGCAGAGGAGAACGGCATGATCGCCGGTTTTGCCGTTCAACTTGGCGTTTCGTCGACGGAAGCGCCGGTGACGAACGCAAGAACGTCTGCAGCCGTGGCGAAGTGACGGGTGGCTGGTTCGGGCAGATGCCCCTCCTGTTTGAGCAGGGGAAGGACGTCATCGACGGCGTTGCGGATGGTGCCCCGGCTGACACCGAACAGATCGGCCAGGGTCTGTTGGTTGCATAGGTGGCGCTGGGCCAGGACGGTGGCCAGGATGCGGTCGATGTCGGTGATCTTCTGGGGGAAGACGCCGCGGCGTGTTCCCGGTCGTCGGTCGCCGCCGCGGCGATGGTGGCGGCGCTGTTCGAGGAGGGCCTGGTAGGGAATGGCGAGCCGCTCGGCCCGGGCGTGGAAGTCGCGGCGAGGCATGCCGGTCAGCTGGGGGTGAGTCAGCGCCTGGAAGATGTGCATCTGGCTGGTAACTGCGCCGTGGTCGAGCCAGTCATGCAGGTCCTGGGCCTGAGAGAAGTAGTGCGTCGTCTGGTCCAGCGTGATCTTCTGTTCGTCCATGAGGGCGCGGGGTTCCCGGATCGCCTCGCCGATGGTGACAGCGTTGATGCCGAGCAGAGCGGCCAGGACTTTTTGCGGGCAGACCTGACGCAGGTAGATGCCGGTGACCAGTACACGGTCGGCATGGGTCAGCAGAGGCCGGCCGTGGTTGCCCGGAGCCTTGAAGTACTTCACGCAGCATGGGCGGTTCCCGCGCGGGCGGGCGGAGTTTCCTGACGAGGTGGTCGACTACGTCGCGAAGCAGACCAAGACGTCGGCCAGATGTGACGTTCGTTGCCTGACTAACCCCCGCCCGGCCGGGCATGACCCCCTTGCGCGAGAACGGCGCACGACCGATCCGGCCGAGGGGGGACGGCGATGGGGCGGCAGGTCTGGCCGCGGCTGCGCGTGGCCGGCTCGCACGAGACCCGTGACACCTTGCAGTGAGGCCCGCTGCCGAGGTCGCCCGCTGGGATCGGGACGCCCTGGAGCCGACCCCGCCCGCTGGGCGCACAAAGCGCACCACAACCTGTGAGGGAATGAGCATGGTCGACCGCGAACAACTGCCCGCGCCCGTCGAGGGGCTCGTAGTCACGCACTTTCTGACTGTCCGGGACGTGGCCCGCTCGCGCGCGTTCTACGCGGACGTCCTGGGCGGCGAGGTCGTCCTTGAAGAGAACCCGGCGATCGTGAAGGTCGCCAACACGTGGATCATCATGAACCCCGGCGGCGGCCCCACCCCGGACAAACCGGACGTTACGCTGCGGGCGCCCGAGCCCGGCGACCCGGTGACCGCCTTCATGAACGTCCGCGTCGCCGACATCGCCGCCTTCCACACGCACGCGACGTCGCTCGGCGCCCGGTTCCTCACCGAGCCGATCGACCGCAAGGCCGAGATCCGCTGCTACATGCGCGACCCGGACGGGCACCTCATCGAGGTCGGCCAAGCCACCGGCATGCTGCACGACGTCTACGCAGACCCGCCCGCCTGATCCCGTCCGGCCGGGACGGGCGTGAGCGGCGCATGAGGAGGCGCTGCACGCGGTCGACTACCGGGTCGCGCTCGATCCCGACGACGATCAGGTGCGGCGAGTGTGGCCGATCACGTGACCTGGTGAGTTCATCCGGCTGGAGGGTCGAGCTCAGCGGGGACGGCGGCGCTGGACGGGGTCGGCTTCGGTGGTGATACACGCGGAGGTCTCCTCACCCAGGCGGACGTATCTGGAGTTCCGTCGGGCCCGCGTCGTCTCCAAGGGTGGCGCCATTCAATACGTGCACCGGCCCACCCCACCGCCCGGATCCTGCCCCGCCTGCTGACCGGCCGCACCTCGGGGCCGGTGTTGCTGGCCGACCGGCGCGCCCCTGCCTCCGGACGCCGAGCGCCGGCCACAGCCGACATCGACCCCACCACCGGCCGGGGGCGGCTGTCCTACCCCCGCGCCGAGTACCTGTTCAAGACCGCCTCCGCCGAACTCGACCCGCACCGCCAGGGCTGGACCCTGCATCAGCTCCGGCACTCGGCGCTGCAGCATCTCGCGCAAGCTGGACGCACCGCACCCAAGCTTCAGGCCAAGAGAGCCGCCACCAGCATCTGGCGAGCCTTGGCCGCTATGCGCGGCCCACGAGAGGGGGACGTGACATGTGCCGTTCCTTGAGCAGCGACGCCGCCTGCCTGCGCAGCGTCGTCCTGGACTCCGTGCAAGGGCCCGTGGTCCTGGTCGGCCACTCCTACGGCGGCTCGGTCATCAGTGTCGGCGTACGGGGCCATGTGCAGAGTCAGGTACAGGTAAACGTGCAGAGGTGAGCGGCGTGCCCGCCGCCACCGCCGCGATCATGGCCGCCACCCAGCGGCCGGTCTCCATCCTGGCCCTGGAGGAGAAGGCCACCAAGGCCGCCTGGAAGGACATCCGCTCCTAGGCTCTGATCGCCGGACAGGACTACAACATCCCGCCCAAGGCCCAGCAGTGGATGGCCGAACGCGCCGACGCCCGCACCGTCACCGTGGAAGACGCCTCCCACGCGGTCTCCGTCTCCGAACCCGCCGCGGTCACCGACCTCATCAAGCGCGCGGCCCGCGACACCCGCTGAGCCACCATGGGCCACGACCAACGACAGCCCGCACTCGGTGACCGAATGCGGGCAGTCAACATAGATCACGACAGGCTCGGCAGTGACCGCGACATGCTCGAACTCCACCTCGGCGCCCAACGCCGGGTGCGCCAATGCGGGGATCTGCCGCGTTCAAGGCGTCGCGTCCCGCTCCAACTGGGTGAGCACCTTGTCGGTGATGGCGGCGAGGCTGTCGAGCTCCTCTTCGGAGAGCGAGTCGAAGACGAGTCTGCGCACGGTGCCCACGTGAGCCGGTGCCGCCTGCTCGATGGCCGCACGCCCTGCCGGTGTCAGCACGATGAAGGCGCCGCGCCCGTCGTCGGAGCACTCCTCGCGCTCGACGAGTCCACGGCTCGCCATACGGGTGACATGGTGCGACAGCCTGCTGCGCTCCCACTGCAGGGCGCGGGCGAGGTCGGAGACCCGCATGCGGCCCTCGGCCGTGTCGGTGAGCCGGACCAGCACGTCGTAGTCCTGCAGGGACAGACCGGCGTCTGCCTGCAGCTCACGGTGCAGGGCCGCCGGCAGCCGCGCGTTCAACGCCAACCACCTGCGCCAGACACGCTGTTGCTGCTCGGTCAGCCACGGGCTCGGTGCGTCCATGGACAGAAGCCTACCCGGGAATAGTTGACACATCACCTAAGTTGGATACGTCATGTACGTGATGCGTCACCTAAATGGGTAACGCCCACTTGACCAGAAGGAGCAGAGCAGTGACCACCGCCCACGCCGTCCCCCCCACGCTGGCCGACCTGTCCGGCGTCTACGTCATCGACGCGGCGCACACCCGGATCGGGTTCGTCGCCCGGCACGCGATGGTGACCAAGGTCCGCGGCTCGTTCAACGAGTTCGAGGGCCGCTTCACCGCCGACCGCGCCGACCCGAGCCGGTCCAGCGCGAACGTCACCATCCAGGCCGCCAGCATCGACACCCGCAACGAGCAGCGGGACGCGCACTTGCGCAGCAACGACTTCCTCGCGATGGACGAGCACCCGCAGATCACGTTCGTCACCACCGGCGTCCGCCAGACCGGCGAGACGAGCCTGGAGCTGACCGGTGACCTGTCCATCAGGGGCGTGACCAACTCGATCACCATCCCGTTCGAGTTCGAGGGCGCCTCGACCGACCCGTTCGGCAACCTTCGGGCCGGCTTCGAGGGCTCGGCCACGATCAGCCGCAAGGACTACGGCATCACCTGGAACGCCGCGCTGGAGACCGGCGGCGTCCTGGTCGGTGACAAGATCGTCCTCGAGTTCGAGGTCTCGGCGATCAAGACCGCCTGAAACCACCCGGTTCACCACCCATAGAGAGGTCAGGCACCATGAGCGACATCATCCTTCCGGACGGCGTGGACATTCGCCGCGCCGCGGAGCGCTTCACGAGCGACTTCGGCTGGCTGGACTCCAAGCACTCGTTCTCCTTCGGCCAGCACTACGACCACCGCAACACTCACCACGGTCTGCTGCTGGTCAACAACGACGACGTCGTCGACGCCGGCACCGGTTTCGACACCCACCCGCACCGGGACATGGAGATCGTCACCTGGGTTCTGGAGGGCTCGCTGGTCCACCAGGACTCCACCGGCCACAACGGCGTGATCTATCCCGGCCTGGCGCAGCGGATGAGCGCCGGCCGCGGCATCCTGCACTCGGAGAAGAACGACTCCTGGCGACTCGGCGGGGAAGTCCACCGCGACCCGGTGCACTTCATCCAGATGTGGGTCGTACCGGATGAGAACAACATCACACCCGGCTACGAACAACTGGAGATCGAGCACGAACTGCTCTCCGGTGGCCTGGTCCCGGTCGCCTCGGGCATGAGCAAGCACGACGGCGAAGCGGCGATCCGCATCAGGAACAAGTACGCCGCCCTGTACGCCGCCCGGCTCCAGCCCGGTCAGGCCGTCCAACTCCCCGAGGCCCCTTACCTGCACCTGTTCGTCGCGCGCGGCGCCGTCAGCCTGGAGGGAGCGGGGGAACTGGCGACCGGAGACGCGGCCCGGTTCACCGCCATCGGCGGCCAGCGGGTGATCGCCACGGAGCCGGCCGAGATCCTGGTGTGGGAGATGCACGCCACCATCGCGGCCTGAGCCGACACCCACACCGACTGCTTCATCACCCGACCCTCGGAGACGACCACATGATCATCGTGACCCACAATCACACCGCCAACCGATTCGAGGCCCACGACGGCGAGACGCTCGCGGGGTTCGCCGCCTACATTCGCACGGCGGAGCTTGTCGCCTTCGTCCACACCGAGGTCGATCCGGCCTATGAAGGACGAGGTGTGGGTTCCATGCTGGCGCGCGAAGGCGTCGAATCCGTCCGGGCGGAGGGCCTGCGGGTGCTCGCGGTCTGTCCCTTCATCGCGGGGTGGCTGATCCGGCACCCCGAGTACGCGCACCTGGAGTACCGGGCGGCCAGCAAGGTCACGGACTGAATCCCAGGCCATGCGAAAGGAACGACCCATGGACCGTCCGGTCGAAGACACGTTCCCGCCGCTGACGGCGAAGGCCTACCACGGCGCGCGGCTGACAGGACGCTGACCCATCGAGCATCCTCTCGGCATGAGCGTGATCGCGATGCTTGCTGGGACTTGTCAGGCGCGTGCGGCTGTGGCGCTGCCGCCGTCCTCCGCCACGGCAATGAGGTGTGCCAGTCGATGGAGATCGAGCACCATGTCACCGTGCCTCCGGTGGAGGGTGGGGTACCCCGTCGCGGTGCGTGGCCACGAGAGCTGCTGTCAGCGTGGCCGCAGCGGCGATGCCGATGGACAGAATCACCCCGCCGACACCTAGGACGGGGGCGGCCAGCGCCAGCACCAGCACGATGACTGCCCCGGCAACCATCAGGCTCGGATGTGCCAGGCCGGTGTGTGTCAGTCGGCGCAGCCAGCACATGACCAGGACGAACCCGGCCAGCGGAACCGCCACCGCGAACGTCGCCGTCGTCGCGGCCACGTGGGCGCGATGCACGGCCACGTCAACGGCGACCTGTAGGCCTGCGCCGAGTGCGGCGACCGCGGCGAACAGCAGGTAATGGGCGTAACCCCAGAGCAATGCGATACGCGGCGTGCTCAGGGCGGCGTCCGGGCCCATGAAGTAGATCCACCACATTGTGAACACCAGGATGAGACCGCCAGCGGCTATCAGCAGCATTTGCCCGGAAACGCCGTGTTCGGACAATGCGGATTGGATGCTGGTAAGGCTAGCGAAGATGACCTCGCCGAGGACGATGATGGTGAACAGCCCGTAGCGTTCAGAAATGTGGCCAGGGTGCCACGACGTGGCCGTGCCCCGGAACTCGGCCCACATCGGCACCAGTAGTTCGGCGATCACGAGCACCGCGAGCCCCGTGTAGTCCCATGGATGCGGCAGCGCCAACCGAACAAGCCAGCCTGCCTGGACCACCATGATGCCGACGGCATACCGGATCCCCGCCGGGCGGCCGGTGGCATCTTGCCGAGCTACCCGCAGCCACTGGGCGACCAGCGCCACGCGCATCACCACATAACCAATGGTGATCACGGTGAGGTCATAGGAGGTCGCGGCGGCGGGCACCCCGGCCGCCAGCACCAGAGCACCCGCCATCTGGAGCAGAGTCAGCAGCCGATAGGCAACGTCATCGGTGTCGTAGGCTGAGGCGAACCAGGTGAAGTTCATCCACGCCCACCAGATCGTGAAGAAAACCATCGCATAGCCCAACAGCCCGACGCCGAGGTGGGCTTCGGTGACGTGGTGGTGCAACTGGGCGGCCGCCTGCGCCACCGCGACCACGAAACAGAGGTCGAACAGCAGCTCCAGCGGGGTAGCAGCGCGGTGCGCCTCGCGCGGATCCCGCGCCCGCATCGTGCGGAGCCATCGCCTGGCCCGAGTCGGGCTCGCCGATCGCCGATCGCGCGTCATCCGTTCCCCTTACGATCGTCAGAGTCGGAGGCCGCGTACCCGGTCCGCCTGACCGGTGTCGATTCGGCCGGCCTTCCCGCCGACGACGGTGAACATCGAGGCGGTGCCCTGTGTCGTCATGGCAGTCCGCGACCAGGGACCGTCCGTCGTCGGACTGGGAGAGGACGTCCATGCGACCGTGCGAGGTGGGCGTTGCCCCTTTCGCCGAGAGGCGACCTGCGCACCGGTACGCACTCGTTGAGCGCCCGCCCTCCCCGGAGGGCGGGCGCTCTCGTGTGTTCAGGCCTTCGCGTCATGCGGGTCCGTGACGCCCCCCGGACAGGCCAGCGCCTCCACATCGAGCCCCGTCAGCCGGGCACCCGCCTGGTAGGCGCTGTCAAGGAACTCCAGCACGGCGGCGACCGGATCGCCCATCGCGCGGACATCGTCGTACCGGAGTACCGCCAGGTGGCTGCCGCGCGCGGCGATCCACTCGGCCTGCTCGGGACGGAGCGGCTCCCGCTCCAGCCCCTCGGGTTCCGGCGCGGTGTAGGAGTAGAACGCAGGCCACGGCCGCTCCTCGTCGCCGAACCAGAACCCTGAGCTGATGACCTCCCAGCTGTACGCCTCGCGCGTCACCGGATCGGTCTCCGGCGATATGGGCGCCGCGCGCCCGGTGTACCGGGTGACGGCAATGTCGAACGTGTGCCAGAAGTGGTGCACGGGGCTGATCTTGCCGGAGAAGTCCGCCGCGAACCGGTCGAGGAGCTGCGCCACCTGGGACAGGATCCGCCAGTACCGGTTGATGAGCACCGGGTCGTAG
The DNA here is from genome assembly GCF_039529435.1 of Nonomuraea maheshkhaliensis. Lineage (NCBI taxonomy): Bacteria > Bacillati > Actinomycetota > Actinomycetes > Streptosporangiales > Streptosporangiaceae > Nonomuraea > Nonomuraea maheshkhaliensis. The sequence goes on along the minus strand of NZ_BAAAMU010000149.1, from coordinate 17,027 downwards.
CGCGCGTGCAGGGTGTCCTCGGCGAACGGCGTGTCGTCGCTCAGGTCGAACGGCACCGCCCAGATCTCCGGCCGGATCCCCAGCCCCGCCAGCGTCTCGAACAGCCGCTCGTGGAACGACGCCACCGACCGGCCGATCAGGCTGAACTCCGCACTGCGGCCGTCCAGCACGTCCACCACCAAGCGGTGGCGTACGAGGTCGAAGTCGATACTGAACAGCGGCTGCTCACCCAGCCCACCCATCGGCCGGGTGGTCAGCCCGCGCCCGGTCAGATGAAAGGGCACGTGCCACCAGTGGTTGCGCCGGTTGCTCACCGACAGCCGGATCTTGCCGACAATCTGCGTGAACCGGTGAAAGGTCTCCTTGGCCTCAGCCCACTCCGCGAGCGGCATGGCAGGGAAGAGCTCCATGACCGCATTGTAGCTACCGTGTGTAATCGAACGGTCTCCAAAGGTCGCGTGCGGAGAAGACGGCCACCCCGTGGTCGTGCGCGAGCGAGCGCAGGAGTTCCTGGCTGGACACCCGGCGCTCGGCATCGACCTGGGCACTGACCTGCACGATGTCCATCAGTAGATGAGACGCGGGCGCAGTTCGGCGCACAGAAGCGGGTCGTAGGCGTCGCGGATGATGGCGCAGCCGTCGCGGTTGAAGGCGTCGATCAGCTCAGGCGCTGGTGCTGTGGCGGGCGGGAGGGTGCTGGTGGGCATGGGGACTCCTGGCGAGATCACTGGTGGAGGTGGGAAGCCGGTGGTGGCCAGCAGGATGGGCGCGGCAGGGGTGGTGTGCTGGCCGGAACGTCGGCTCATGTTCACAGCGGGGAACCATTCGGATGTGTACCGCAGAGCCGGTGCGTCAGCACTTCGCGGCGTTTGTGCACACGGTTCAGGATGGCGGCGGAGATCCCCGCCCCGACCAGGGGCGCAAGCATGTACACCCTGTGGGTGCCCGAAGCTCGGGCGGTGGGGTTGACCTGTGGCTGGCTGCTTATGGTGTGGTTGGGCATGATCGCTGTTCATGGTCCCTGCGTCTGCTTTATCTGATCTTCGTCCGGCTCGCGGGTTGGCTGGTGCTGCTGGGTCGCTCGCAGAGGTCGAAGGACGCGGAGATTCTCGTCTTGCGTCATCAGCTCACGGTGTTGCGTCGGCGGGTGGCGAGACCTCGGCCGTCGTGGGCGGATCGGGCGGTGATCAGCGCGCTGGCGCGGCTGCTGTGTCCGGCCGGTCGTCGGCGGTTGTTCGTGACGCCGGGCACGCTGCTGCGCTGGCACGCGGATCTGGTACGGCGGCGTTGGACGTTCAAGCGTCGCAGCCAGGGGCGGCCTGCCCTCCGCGCTTCCATCCGGGCCTTGCTTCGTCTGGCCGGGGAGAATCCGCTGTGGGGTTACCGGCGGATCGCTGGGGAACTCGCCGCTCTGGGCTACCGGGTCGGGGCCTCCACTGTGTGGCTGATCTTGAAGAAGGCCGGCATCGTTCCAGCGCCGCGACGGGCAGGACCAAGCTGGAGTGAGTTCCTGCGTGCTCATGCTGAAGGGATCTTGGCGTGCGACTTCTTCCACTGTGACACCGTGCTGTTCAAACGGCTGTATTGCCTGGTCGTCATGGAGATCAGGATCCGCCGGGTGCACGTCCTCGGCGTCACCGGGCATCCGGCCGGGCCGTGGGTTGCGCAGCGGGCCAGGAGTGTGATGATCGAGTTGGGGGACAGGGCGGAGGGTTTCGGGTTTCTCATTCGCGATCGGGATACGAAGTTCCCCACGATGTTCGACGAAGTCTTCGCGGCCGCAGGCATCCGCATTCTCAGGGCGCCGCCTCGTGCTCCGCGGGCCAACGCGTTTGCCGAACGCTGGATCGGCGGTCTGCGCCGAGAGCTCCTCGATCGGATCCTCATCGTCAACGCCCGCCACTTACGACGCGTGCTGGCTTCCTGCGAGACCCACTTCAATGAACATCGCCCACATCGCTCCCTGGGCCAGGCCGCCCCGCTGCGAGCCCTTCCAGATCCGGCCGAGGCCGATATGAAGGTCATCCGACGTGACCGCCTCGGCGGGCTGATCCACGGATACGCGCAGGTCGCATAGGGCGGCCGAGTTCTTGGCACCTACAGCCGTATCGGGCCCATGGCAGGCGCCTCCTTATTATCCGGGGAACTTTCGGGAAGATCCGCCAGATCGCTGATGTGCATTTCGGTGTGTGACTTGGTCACTGGGTGACGTGATTTTGGGATCGCTATTTGTCGCGGCCGGATCGCGCGTCGGGACTACTACCGCAACCTGTCAGAGGGTGAGGGAGATGGCCGGCAACTGAGCACCAGCCGGCGGGTTGCGGCGATGAGCACTGGGCCCGCCGTACCCTGCCGCCTGTTTCCTATGAGCTGGTCCTCCCGAGGCCGATCGCGGGCAGGATGGCCTGCTCGACGATGGCCGCCAGGTCGTCGTCGCTGGGTGGGACAGCGGCGTCGATCATACGCTTGGTCACCAGGGCCTCGCCGATGTCGGCCACGACCGGGGTGAGCAGCTCGGCGGGGAAGTGGCCGCGTTCGGCGTAGTGCCGAAGGACGGTGCTGGTGAACGTGCCGCCGCGCTCGGCGAAGACCCGCTCGAACAGGGCCTGTGAGATCTGCGGTGTGCGCTGCGGGTCGGTGAGGATGGCCGCGACGGCGCGGCCGGCCGGGCTGAGCATCCAGTCCACCATGAGCCGCAGGGCGCGGATCAGGTCGCCGCGCAGGTCGTCGGCGCCCGGCGTGGGCTCCTCGACCGGATGCAGGTGGTGGAGCGCGTCGAGCAGCACCTCGACGGGGTCGGACCAGCGGCGGTAGAGCGTGGTACGCGGGGTCGCCGCCCGCTTGCCGATGCCGTCCATGGTCAGCCGCGCCACCCCGACCTCCGCCACCTCTTCCAGGACCGCCTTGTGGATGGCGCTGATGAGCTCCTCGCCACGCCGCCGGGTCCGCGCGTTGTGATCGCCCATCCTCACTCCCGCTTGCTTAAGTACACGGCTGTAGCTTACCGTGGGGCTTATTAGCTACAGTTCGTGTATCTAATTTCCTCAGGAGAGTCATGTCCTTAGCCCCACCTGCCCCTGTCCACTCCGGGGGCGCCGTGCCGCTCACTCATCGCGCGCTCGCCCCCGACCTCGCGCGCGGCCTCATGCTGCTGCTCATCGCCGTCGCCCACGCGCACATGTACCTGTCCGGCCACCAGACCGGCTTCCGCGGCTACGCCCTCGACGGCGGCCTCGTCGACCGGCTGGTCGCAGGGCTCCAGATCCTGCTGGTGGACGGGCGGGCCCTCCCCATGTTCGCCGCCCTGTTCGGCTACGGCTTCGCCCAACTGGCCAACCGACAGCTCGCCGCGGGCAAGAGCTGGCCGGAGACGCGGCGGGTGCTGCGGCGCCGGAGCCTGTGGCTGCTGGCGTTCGGGTTCTGCCACGCGCTGCTGCTGTTCTTCGGCGACATCCTGGGCGCGTACGGGCTGGTGGGGCTCGTCCTCATCGGGTTCGTCCGGCGCCAGGACCGGGCCCTGCTGTGGGCCGCCGGCGTCGGGCTGGCCCTGCACGTCGTCATACTCGCCGCGTTCGGCCTGCTCACCGTCTCCGCTCCCAAGGGCGACACGCCCGCGGCCATGGCCGACCCGATCGAGGCGCTGGTGATGAGGCTGATCGGCTGGTCGGGGATGACGCCCACCTACTTCGCGGTGAGCGTCGTGTCGGCGTTCCTGCTCGGCATCTGGGCGGCCCGCCGGCGGCTGCTCGAGGAGCCGGCCGCCCATCGGCCGCTGCTCTCCCGGGTCGCGATCGTGGGTGCAGGCGTGGCGGTCGTCGGCGGGCTGCCGTTGATGCTCGTGGACACGCGGGTCTGGGCGCCCTCGATGGCGGTCTCCGTGGCCGCGTACGTGCTGCACAGCCTGACCGGCATCGTCGGCGGCCTCGGGTACGCGGCGATCGTCGGGCTCGCCGTGAGCCGGATGCGGCACGGGGCGCCAGGCCCGGTGGTCGCCGCCCTGGCCGCGTGCGGGCAGTGGTCGCTGACCTGCTACCTGCTGCAGTCGGTGATCTTCGTGGCGGTGTTCGCGCCGTACGCGGGCGGTCTCGGCGCCAAGGCGGGGGACGCCGCCGCCTCGGGGATCGCCGTGACCGCCTGGTTGACCACCGTGGTGCTGGCCGCCGCCTTCCGCGGACGGCGGGGACCGGCCGAGACCGCGCTGCGCCGACTGACGTACGGCTCATAAGCTCGCACGCGCGGTGACCGGCGGACCGCCGAGGTCCTCAAGGGGTGACCATCAGCCCGGCTACGCTGAGCTCATGGTCTTCCGGCGATTCCTGGGCTTCGCCGACGAAGACCTGCTGCTGGCCGGGGTGGTGGTCGCCGTCGACGACCACGGCGCACGCGGACCAGCCGACGTCGGAATCTGTGACGACCAGCCGGTGGCCGACTGGCCGGTAACATCTCCAGCACACCGATATCCGCCTACGCCTGCCACAGCCGCGGGCTCCCCACCCCCAACCCCGCTGAATAAGCAGCGACCGGAACAGCCGCAAGTACTCCGACCGGTCCGTGGCCCCATGGCCTCCTCGACCTCGGACGTCGACAGAGCAACGTTCTCCCGGGTCTCCCGGCCGCGCAGCCGGCCACGCCTCAGGTAGCCGCCCTCGATGACGAAGTCCTCACGCCCGCGCAGCTCCGTCTCCGACAGGTCGCGGTAGTAGTCCCGACGCGCCATCGGGCCGCGACAAAGAGCGATCCCAAAATCACGTCATCCAGCGATCCAAGTCACCTTTCGGTGATCGGCTGCGGGCGTGACGAAAGGCGTCCATGGCCGGTGTGTGAAGACAGACTTGGACGCCCTTCTGACCGCACTCTATGTCTATCTGGACGATCACGTGATGCCTTCGCGGGGAGGGACTCGCGGGCGGGGCCGGCCCCCGGTGCTGACCTCGGCCGAGGCGGTGGTCGTGGCGGTGGCCCAGGTACTGCTGTGATCAGGAGCGCTACTGGCTGCGGATCGTGGCGGCCCGGATCGGTCATCTGTTCCCGCGTTGCCCTCCCAGGCCGTCTGCAACCGGCAGTCGCGCGAGCTGGGCCCGCAGATGTCGGCGGCGGCCTTGTGGATCGCCCGCCAGGTCCCCACCTGGCACGAACCGCTGCGGCTGATGGACGGCACTGGCCGTGCGACTCGCCGATCGCCACGAGCCGATGGTGCTCGAAGGCCGCGAGCACCACCTGGGTGAGGTCCCGCGCGGCCACGCCGGTCCTGCTCGTCGAGTTGCCCATGGCTCTGACCGTCGAGCTGGTCGTCAGCAGTCCACCGGCCACCGTACCGGCACCGGTGGCGGCGAGGAACCTACGCCGCGTCAACCGTCAGGGGAATGTGGCTCGTGCTTCCGGGATGGTTGTACGGCACCGCCGGTGTCGGCCGAATGTCAGCCGCTCGCCGGGATCAACCCGGGCCTGCCGGGCCGGTAGCACGGTCAGGCTGGTGGAGAAGCGTCCGCGGCGCGCCTGCGGGCCACCAGTTGAGCGGGCCGGCCAGGCGCATGAGGCTCGGCACCAGCACGGCCCTGATGACGGTGGCGTCCACCAGCACGGCCACGGCCATGCCCACGCCCAGCATCTGCACGAACGTCACCCGCGCCGGGGCGTAGGCGGCGAACGTGAGCGCCAGGATCCCGCCCGCCGCTGTGATCAGCGGCGCGCCCCGCTGCAGGCCGGCGGCCACGGCCCGCTCGGTGTCGCCGGTCCTGTCGTACTCCTCCTTGATGCGTGACAGCAGGAACACCTCGTAGTCCATCGACAGCCCGTAGGCCACGCAGAGCATGAGAATCGGGATGCTTGGGTCGAGGGTCCCGGTCGGGGTGAAGCCCAGCAGGCCAGACAGGTTACCGTCCTGGAAGACCCAGACGATCGCGCCGAACATGACGCCGAGACTGAGGACGTTCAGCAGCGTCGCCTTGAGCGGGATGATGAGGCTGCGTGTCATGAGGAACAGGACGGCGAACGTCACGCCGAGCATGAGCGCCAGCACCAGCGGGAGTCGGTCCACGACCGAGGCCCGGTAGTCCGACAGCTCGGCCGGGTAACCCCCGACCAGCACCTCGAAGGGCGGCTCGATGGAGCGGACGGCCGCCACCAGGCGTACCGGGTCGTCGGCCAGGGCGGCGGCCGAGGGCACTGCCGACAACCAGGTTCCCTGTTCGGTCGCGGTGGTGCCGCGGAAGCGGATCGGGTCGCCGTCGCCCACGCGGCGTCCCCCGGCGAAGGAGCCGGCGGCAGAGTCGACCTGGGCGAGGCCCGGCAGCCGGGACAGCGACTCCGCGTACGCGGATATGTCGCCCGCCGCCGGACCTGTCGAGATGATCTGGATGGCGTCCGTCTCCTCGGCCGGGAACGACTGGCGGATGACCTCCTGCGTCTGCCGGGAGGCGGCCTCCGGCGGCAGGATGCGGTCGTCGGCGACGCCGAAGCGCAGCCCGAGGAAGGGTGAGGCGAGCAGGAGCAGCACCGCCGTCGCCAGGCCCCCGAAGACCAGCGGGCGGCGCATCACGCGCACGGCCAGCCCGTGCCAGAACCCCGACTCTCCGGGCTCGGATCGCGTGGACTTGGGCAGCAGCGTGCCGCCGATCGTGGCGAGCACGGCGGGCAGCACGAGCACCGCCGCCACCAGGCCGCCGACCACCACGGCGATGCCCGCGTAGGCGAACGAGCGCAGGAAGTCGAAGGGCAGCGCGAACAGAACGGCCAGCGACATGGCCACGGTGAGGCCGCTGAACAGCACGGTACGGCCCGCGTGCTCGACCGCCCCCGCGATCGCGCTCGCCCGGTCTCGCCCGTCGCGGATCTCCTCGCGGAAGCGCTGGATGACGAACAGGCAGTAGTCGATGCCGAGCCCCAGGCCCATGGCCAGGGTCAGATTCAGGGCGAAGGTGGAGATCTCCGTCCAGAGCAGGACGCCACCCAGCAGCGCCAGCCCGGTCACCATGGCGAACACCCCAGCCAGGATCGGCACCAGAGCCGCCATCGCGCGCCGCTGGTAGAGCCAGAGCAGCACGAACGCCACCGGGAAGATCACCAGCTCCGCCCGGACGAAGTCCTGCCTGGCCAGCGGCACGGTCTCGCGGAAGACCTCCTCGCCGCCCCCGGCACGGACCTGGAGCAGGTCGTCACCGGCGGTGATCCGCGGCACCAGGACGGGCAGCACCCGGGAGCGCACGTGATCGGCGTCGCCGGGGACGCGCACCACGATCAGCGCGTGCCGGCCGTCCGCACTGCGCATGGTCGCGGGCTTGCCGCGGGTCCAGTACGAGGCGGCCTCGGCGACGCCGTCCTCGCGGCCGACCCTGGCGGTCAGTTCGCGACCCGCCGCCGCCACGGCCGGGTCGTCCACGGTGCCCTGTCTCGCGGTGACCAAAAAGATCATGTCCGGGCTGCCGGTGCCAAATCGCCTGGCCAGCTCGGCGTGCGCCCGGTCGGACTCCGAACCGGGCGCCTCGAACCTGGCCAGCGACAATCCCGAGGCCGCGCCGGCCGCCAGCACGCCCGCGGCGATCAGCCCGGCCAGCGCCAGTGCCAGCACCAGCCGGCGACGGCGGACGAGCAGGAACCCGAGCCTGCGCAGCGGCGGCCCCACCGTCATTTCCCCGGAGTGCCTGGCCGGGGCGCCGACGGCCGTCACGGGCGCAGTCCCAGGACGTCGAGGAGGCGCTCGAAGCTCTCCTGATCGTGCTCGCGCCACCACCAGCGGGAGTGGATGTCGGTGCCGAAGTTGCCGCAGCCCGTGACGAGCACGGTTCTCATGGGGTCTCCCGGGGAAACTCGGTAAACTGCTCGTGTTTCTCTGCCGAGCCTAGAAATACAAGTAAATGCTCGCATTTGTCAACGAGGAGGTCGGCCATGCCTGAACGCTCAGTCCGTCGGCAGGCGCGCGGCCTGAAGCGCATGGCCGAGATCCTCGACGCCGCCGAACTGGTGGTCGCCGAAGTGGGTTACCTGGAGCTGACGACGAACCAGGTGGCCGCGCGGGCCGGGATCTCGCCCGGGTCGCTGTATCAGTTCTTCCGCAACAAGGAGGAGATCCTCGACGGGCTGGTGACGCGCTACACCGATGACCGGCAGGAGTTCTGGGCCGCCCAGCTCGCCGCCGTCAGTCCGGATGTGCCGCTGGAGGCGCTGGTGGAGCGGCTGGTGGAGGAGAGTGTGGCGTTCAAGACGGCCTCGCCCGCGTACTGGTCGCTGCTGTACGGCGCTGCCACCGGCGATCGGCTGGCGGCGGCCTCGCAGCAGTTGCACGAGGCCATCGCGGGGCACATCGCGGCCATGTTGCGCCGTCGCACTCCCGGGCTGCCGGAGGAGCGGGCGCTGCTCACCGGGACGATGGCGCTGGCCATGGTGAAGGCGGTGATGCCGATGATCACCACGGCCACGCAGGAACGGGCGGCGGAACTGGTGGCCGAGCTGCGACTGATGCTGGTGCGGTACCTGAGCTGAGCGCGCCGCCAGGTGCCAGTGGACAATCGGGCAAGCCTTTCCGGCGGCGTCCGTGCGCCCGCTCGACCGGTGATCGCCATGAACGCGCCACGCGCTCGGGTTCCGGCTGGGGATCGGGCGTCGGCGGGGCCGGGCGCGGGCGGGGCCAGCGGGCGGGGCAGCCACCAGTCGCGGTGCCCGAGCAGCCTCATCAGGGCCGGGAGGAGCAACATGCGCATCACGGTGGCGTCGATGAGAATGGCCACCGCCACGGCGAATCCGGCCTGCTGGAAGTCCAGGCGTCGGGTGAACGTCAGCCCGGCGAACGTGACGGGCATGACGGTTGCGGCCGGCGTGATGGGTGCGCCTGCCGAAATTACATCCGTGCAGGTCAAGCGGCATGTGCGTCCTCATGAAGGACGCCGCTGAGCCGGTCTCGTCGGCGTATGTGCAGGTCACTGATTCGCCCCGGGTCCGTGATCGGGTCCGGGGCAGGACGCAGCGGGCGGCTTGGTCCAGGGCGTGCATCAAGGTGGCGTGTAGAGGTAGAGGCCTTGACCTGCGGTGACAGCGTCGATCGCCGCAGGCGCAGTCGCGCGGGACCACCCCGGCCGCGGCCGCCTGGCCGGCCAGTTCGACGGCGATGCGCCACTTGGTCCGAAAAGCCGGGTCGTTCTTGCCCCGGGGCGAAATGATGGGCCGGGCATGCAGCGGATAGTAGATCCGCTCATCAGCCCACAGCGTGCTCACCGTGACGATGCCGTTGTCGGTCTTGCCCAGGCGGCCCCAGCCACTGGCGGCCCACATGCGCGGTGGCCTTCCCATCGTTGCGGTCCCCGCTGTCATCGATCACCAACACCCCATCCGGATGGGACGCGGTCGCCGCCTCGGCCGGCAATGACTCCACCCGCCGGGCGTTGAACCCGCTCGGGATCCCAGCACGACTCCGACAGGAAATACTGCCCCCGCTGCGCCGCCGCGCTCTTGGACCCGGCCACCGGTTCCGCCCCGGCCGGCGCCGCGGCCGTCTTGTTCCGCTCCCGCGGCGCCGGCAATCCCGTCACATACTCCCGGAACCCGCGCCGCTGCCCCGGATGAGTGAACAGATCATCAAAACCTGGCCGCGTACCCCTCCAGCGCCCCTGGCGCGGGCGGAGCCGGTTTGGGCTTGGTCATCGCCTGGCTCCCTTCTCGGGAGCCCCCGCGACACCATCCCCGCCCAGCCAGAATCTTGATCTAACGGACTATCGGTAGCAGCCGACGGCTCATTCGCGCGGCGCGTGTTGCCGCAGGAACGTCCGCACCACGGCTTGTGACTGGTCCGCCCTGGGGCTGAGCCAGAAGCCCAGGTGATCCTCATTCTCCAACCAGTAATGTTGCGCGCCGGGTATCCGCTCGGCCGCGTATTCTCCATGGTCGAAGGACACATCGCCGTCCTGCCTTCCGTGGATCATCAACGTCGGAGCCGTGATCCGCTCCAGAGGCGAACCGCCGCGCCGGGCTTGCGCCGCGTCGTTGTCGGTGCCCGGCCAGCGCTCCTCGTAGGGAAATGTCGTTTCGAACATCGCCTCGAAGAGCGTCCGCACGCGTGGCGTGTTCATGATGTACGAGAGCCGCCCGGCCCGCTGTTCCTCGTTGAAGGTGCTGGTCTCGTCCAACGTCGCAGAGACCACGGTCTCGAACGAGAGCATCGCCGTCAGCCGGGTGAGCTTCTGCCCGACGGTGTTCAGGAACGTTCTCCGCAGTGACGAGCTCGGCTTACCGGGGGGCTGCTGTTTGCTCACTCCGCCGATGGAGACCATCCCCCAGATCCGATCCGGATGGCGTGCGGCGAAGGTGTAGCCCACCGGGCTCCCGGCCGAGACCGCGAGGACTCCGACCCGGTCGATGCCGAGCTCATCCAGCAGCGCGGCGAGCAGGTCGGCCTGCTCCTCGTTGGTCCGGCCGCTCTCCAAGGGCGTGCCGAGGTAACCGGGCCGCGAAGGACTCAGGATGCGGAACCCGTCCTGCTGCAGCCAGCCGGCGAACAGCCGTCCCTGGTCGGCTCCGCCGAGCCCGGCGTGAACAGACAGCAGCACCGGACCTTCCGTACCGTACAGGTCGTACTCGATCGGGCCACGCCGTGTCTGGGCCGTCCGCAGGTCGATCTGGACACCGGGGAAGAGCTCCCGGCACGGGCCGGTGTCGATGCTGCCGTCCCAAAGAAGCAGCCCGGCGACTACCGCGGCCGGGATCCCGACCAGGACAGCGAGCACCACTCTGAAGATCTTGATGACTCTTCGCTTGGGCGCCGCTGCGACACCCTTCGGTATCTGGCCTGAAGTCACGGCAGCGTCTCGATGGCGGCCTGGCGCGTTGCCTGGACGAACCTCAATGGGGTCCTCATAACCCGCAATGGTCGTCCAGCCGCTGGTGCGGGTCATCCCACAGGTGGAGTCTTCTGCCACTACCACACCGGGATCAACGACTGACCGAGCTACAACGCTGGGAGCAGCCCGCCAGTACGGTGGTGAGAGCACTGACCACCCATGACTGAGGGGCTCCCGCGACAACTCCAACAGCGGAAACGGCCGAGATGACAGCTGGTACTACAAGCAAACTTCGTACAGCAGCGGTGGAAGCAGTGGCTGTGGAAGTCCAGATCCCCAGAGCGTTCCAAGATCCGCACCCAGGAACCCTGGAAGTGGCCAAACCAGGCAGCCCACAAGGCCAAACCAGCCCAAGAAGCCCAACACACCCAAGAGACCAACCGAGCCACCAAAACCGCCCAAAAGCCCAAGGACAAGGATGACGAGCCTAAGAAGAAGGAAGAAGACGAGCTTCCCCCCGAGCTAGAGGGTGGCCTACGTGAGGCGGTCTACCCCGGCGGCAGCTCATATGCTTCCAGCGGCGGATCTCCTTGCATCCTCTGCACCTCATCCGGCATTCCGACAGTAACCCCTGTCGATGTCCCCACGGATAGCTTGCCGGTGTACGAGCCTTCTGACGACTTCTGGCAAGGAGCAATCGACACGAGCGCAGGGATCTTCCAGGGCATCTGGGAGATGACGTGCATCGTCTGTCACGCCATACCTGGTTTTACTGAACTCCCGCAACTTCCCTCCCAAGCTTTCGGAGCGGATCCAAGTTCGCCCAATTACCGAACCGGCTACTGGGCGCCAGGCCTGCTGTCCATGTTCGTTACCCCGGAAGTTGGCACCGTCAGGCCTGGAGTTATCCCCAAGGTTGACGGCAAGGCGCCGACGCTCGGAGGCAATGCAATGGTGAACGCTGCAGACCGAGCAACTGCACACCTACTACGTGCTGGCGGGCAGCACGCCGGTATTGGTTCACAATGCAGGGCCATGTCCGGAGGGGGTTGGAAAAGGCTGGAATCAGGGAACTTTTGCTTCTCCGGAGGGCGGTTTCCGATTCCACTTTGATAAGCATGGTGCGCCAGGCGAATGTTACGCCAGAGTAATACTTGCGGGATTCAAACGGCTGGGCGGCGCGACTGAGTCAGCCTGGAGGCAAGGCGGGTTTGAACGCAAAGAGAATGCCTTTTGATGACGGGAAATTCGGCGTGAAGTACACGGATCCGAATGGAGATATGGGCGGAATCATCGGGCCGGATGGAAAAGTAGTTTCTTTCTGGCATACGAATGCCCACTAGGTATGGGAATAATGATGATGAGCTTTATGGATTCCTATACTCTTTGGCGTCAAGTGCCATTCCCTAAAAGCGGGGCAGATGAGGGTCTGATTCTGGCGCACAGTGACCTGGCGGGCGCCGACGAGTACGTGACGACGGTAATCCGATATGTAGAACGTGGGATCTTCAAGCCAGCCCCAGTTGACGTTCTTGCATTGCTTCGGGAACTTATGCATCGAATTGATAGGCTCGGTAACAAGGCATCGGGCGGCGACCGGGTAGTTGCTCGGTCGCAACACGCATATGCGGCGCTACTCCACCTCGTATATTCCCAATTTCTTGAGGCTGGCGGATCGCGCGAGTAGTGTGCGAGTGCTGAAAATTGCCAAGCAGAAACTGGGGTCAGTGAGGTGATCTCGTGCGCCCAGCAGAGCAGGAGGTGAAGCCGTGACGTAGCGGTGGATCTTGATGTTCGTAAGCTCGTCGTCGCTTGCCGGTGAAAGTCCGGTCCGGGTAGCTGCCAGGTGGCCCGGTAGCAGGCTGGCGGCCTTGTCTGGAACGGGCGGGGTCGAAGCCAGCGTCAAAGGCTCTGTAAATGGGGGAGCGACGATGCGGTTCGTAGCATGAAGCGAAGCCTGCGGCGTCGTTACTCAGCCCGCCCTTCGGGGTGGGACAAGGGAGTGCCGAGTCTCTCGAAACCGGGGCGAAGGCCACGGACGCGGTGAAGACCCTGGAAGCGCAGCCGTCAAGGACTCCCCGGCGTATGGGGCGCGGAACGCATCGATAGTGACGACGGGAACTGGGGAGGCCCTCCCCAGCCCGGCGACCTGCGGATGATCGTGTTGCCGGAGCGGCGCGCTCTATAACCGGTCGAAGCCGGGAAGTGGGCGGTGAGCCGGGTGGGCGTCGGAGGCGGCCGTAGTACCGATCGAGCCGACCGGACAACATAACCGGCGGCGATGGGAAGGGCCGCTGCTTCGTCGATGCGTAGCGACTGACCAGGGAGGGGCCCGGTGAGTGCCGGTCAGGCTAGTCCCGCCGCTTCGGGATCGCGGGAACCACGGGTTCCGCGTGATCCGGTCCGTGCCCTGCAGCATGCGCTTTACCGGGCGGCCAAGGCCGATCCCGGACGGAGGTTCCACGCGCTGTTCGACAAGGTCTGCCGCAGAGACGTGCTGCAGCGCGCGTGGGTGGCGGTGCGCACCAACAACGGTGTCCGCGTACGACCTCGTATGTAGGTGAGGCTCCGGCGAGTTGACCCGTTCCTCGCCACAGAGTTGATCATCCTTCGGATTGTCGGCAGGGCAAGCAGACAACCCGAAGGATGACAACTCTCATGATCCTGGATCAGGAGTCCTGGATGAACCTACGCCGTTTCCGCGGCCTGCATCAGGCGGGTGCCACCTATAAAGAGATCGCCGAGGCCACCGGCCTGGACTGGCGGACTGTCAAGAAGTACCTGCAGCAGGACGCCCCTGCCGCACCGCCGAAGGCGTCCTCGCGCAAGGGCACTCAGCCTCAGGTGATCGAGCCCTACGTGCACGTGATCGACGCGATGCTGCGCGCCGAGCGCGCCATCACCGCCTCCACGATCCATGAACGACTGGCCGCCGAGTACGGCTTCGCCCACTCCTACCAGCGGGTCAAGCTCTACGTCGCCCAGGCCAGGCCGCGGATCGCCGCCGAACACGACGGCGACGCCGAGGGCGCAGGCCGGGAGCGGCTGCGGGGACTGCACCGCCGTTTCGAGGTCACCCCAGGAGCTCAGGCGCAGGTCGACTGGGGTGAAGAAGGCCCCCTGCTGTCCGGTCCAGGTGCCGGCGCGGGGAAGGTCTACTCCTTCCACATGACGTTGTCGTACTCGCGTGATCCGTTCTGCCTGTTCACCGCCCGCACCGACCTGGTGACGTTCTTCGAGTGTGCGCCTGCCGATAATTACATCCGCCCAGGTCGTGGCCCTGCGAGCGCTTTGTGTGGAGTACGCGAGCCCCGGTCCCTCGGGAGAGGGGAGTGCGTACGGCAGGATGATCGGCTGTGCTCCTTCGCCTGGCCTATCTGACCGTCATGAACGCTTTCGCCGCGCTGCGGTTGCTGCCCATGGGCAATCGGGACAAGGACGTGGAGATCCTCGCCCCGCGTCACCAGATCACCGTCCTTGAACGACAACTCGGGGCCGACGCCCGGGTGAGATTCGCGCCCGAGGATCGAGCTTTCCTGGCTGCGCTCCTGACCTCGCTGCCCCGGGAGGTCCTGCGTCGGCTGCGGCCGCTCATCCAACCGGATACCGTGCTGCGCTGGCATTGCGATCTGATGAGACGGCGTCATGGCCGTACCTGCCGGCCGAAGCGACGTGGGCGCCCGCCCACGGTCCGCTCCATCCGCGTTCTTGTCCTGCGTCTGGTTCGGGAGAACCCGAGCTGGGGCTATCGGCGGGTACATGGTGAACTCATCACGCTTGGCATCAAGGTCGCGCCGTCCACGGTGTGGGAGATCCTCAAGCAGGAAGGTCTTGATCCGGCGCCTGATCGGGCCTCCACCACTTGGGCCGACTTCCTGCGCTCGCAAGCCGACGTCCTGATGGCCGCCGATTTCATCGAGACCATCACCCTGAACGGGCAGCGCCAGTACATCCTGGCCGTCATCGAGCACGCCACCAGGCGCGTTCGTGTGCTCGGCACCACCGCGCACCCGAGCGCGAACTGGGTCATCCAGGCGATCAGGAATCTGGTGATGGATCTGGAAGGCGCGGGTTGCCGGGCACGCTTTCTGATCCGAGATCGGGATGGGAAGTTCCCGGCCCTCATGGACGAGATTCTCGCCGAGGCCGGCATTGAGACGGTGCTCACCGGTATTCGGATGCCGCGAATGAACTCGATCATGGAGCGGTGGGTGCAGTCATGCCGCCACGAGCTTCTCGACCGCTGCCTGCTCTGGAACGAACACCACCTGCGGCACGCCCTGCGCGAGTACGAACACTTCTACAACCAGCACCGAGCCCATCAAGCCCTGCACCAAGCAGCCCCGCTGCGCACCGCCCCCGATCCAATCACGGATCCCGAGCAATTCACCGACCTGAATATATGCCGACGAGACCGGCTCGGCGGCGTCCTCCACGAGTACTCGCAAGCGGCTTGACCTGCATGGATGGAATTTCGGCAGGCGCAGAGCTGCCGCGTCCGGCCGGACTTCGGCGCGGCCCACGGCACCTCAATGGTCGGATAGCAGATTATAGTTCCGCCGCCGTTCTCCGCTCCTCGGCCTGCACGGTGTCCGCCTGGCGACGCTGTCGAGTCCACTGAAGCTGTAAGGATCGAGCTGCTGCTCGTTCAGCGCGCCAACACGTTGTTTCTCCTCCGCCAGCGACTTCGTCCGCTGTATCAAGCAGCTGATGGACCTGCTCGGCCAGCTCGGCAACGCCGCCCCGCCGGACAGCAGGATCAAGCAGACGGCCTCCAAGGCGATTGACGCGATGTGCCGCGGCGTCGTGGCCTACTCCTCGCTCACCTAGACAGGCGTCCGCTCGATCCGGCTGCCGGCCGATCCGCCGGCGCGATCAGGAGCCGGAGCCCCAGCCGCGCGGCGGGGCGAACTTGCCCTGGCGCAGGGTCCAGTACTCGGCGTTGCGGCTGACCCGCCCGTGCCGGTCGAACGTCATGACGTTCGTCTCGATGATGGTCATCCACTTGCCGCCGCCCTTGAGCGTGATCCACAGCTCCACCGCGGCACGATCGCCCTGGATGACGGGCTCGCCGTAGCGGGTGGTGACGTCGGACTGCCCCTTGGTGATACCACGCCAGTACTTCCTGATGGCCGCACGCCCCACGAACGTGCGGCCGGGGTCGCCGGGCACCTCCTGGTAGACGGCGTCGCGGGTGAAGAGCTTGCCGACGGCCACGTCGTCCTTGTCCTTCCACGCCTGGAGATAGAGCTCCACCCAGCCGATGACGGTGGCGCGGTCCAGGCGGGTGGAGCGGGCGTCCGCCGCCGTGGAGTGGCCGGTCGCGGACGGGACGGTGGCGGCAGGGGCCGCGGCGAGCGCCGCCGGTGCGCCGGGGACGGCGCCCGGGAGGGTGATGGTCGCGGCCAGCGCGGCGGCGGCGGCCAGGGTGCGGGCGGTTTGCTTGGTGATCACCGGGTTCTCCTTCAGGATTCGAGGTAGGGGATCGAACGTCGGCTGGTCAGCTGAGGACGGGGAAGTTGCTGCGGAACGTCCCCCGGGGGTCGAGGGTCCGCTTGAGGGAGCGGAGCTGGGCCAGGGTCTGCGGGGTGAAGGCGCTCGCGGCGCGCTCACCCGGCGCGAGGAAGGTGAACGGCTTGCGCCCGGTGGTGTGGGGAATGAGGGCGTCGGCCAGCTCGGTCTGACGACCACCCACGGCGGCGCCGCCGTCCTGGCCCGGGATGCCGAACATGTAGAGGGCGAACGGCTCCTCCAGGTGGCCCGCGGCCGTGTCCGTCGGGCGGGCAAGGGCGCCGCCGAGGTGGCGGAGCTGGACGCTGAGCAGGGGGGCGACGGGGCGTTCGAGCACCGCCGCCGCGACCTCGTCGGTCAGGCCGAGGAGCAGCTCCGCCCGTGACAGGCCGGGGCCGGGGTCGGCGGGCTCGGCGGTGATGGAGCCCAGCTCCGCGACCGGGAGCAGGGCGCGGGAGTCGGAGATGATGCCGGGGATCTTGTCCAGGGGCCGCAGCAGGGTCTCGGCATCGCCGCCGACGCCGAGGAAGGTGACGTCGATCGCGACCAGCGGGGCCGCGCCGGGGAACTGCAGCAGCTCGTACCAGACGGTCAGCTCGTCGGGGGCCTCGGCGGTGATCTCGCGGTAGGCGTCCAGTACGGCGGGGGCCAGGTCGGCGGGCCACAGCATGCGCCCGCCGTACAGGAGCGGCGCCGGGTGCAGGTCGAACTCGACCGCGGTGACGACGGCGAAGTCGCCGCCGCCGCCGC
>NZ_BAAAMU010000148.1:0-24718 GCF_039529435.1 Nonomuraea maheshkhaliensis | reverse complement strand
GTCCGCGCGGCCGTCCGCGTCGCCGTCCACCCGGCCGCCCGCCGTCCCGCCCGCGGCCCCGCCCGCAGCCCCATCCATTGGGCCCCGGATGATCGGCGGCGGCGACCAGGGCTCGTCGGTCTCCCGCACGTCCGGGACGACGGGCGCGACCGTCCAGCGGTCGTCCAGGTCGAGCTCGGCCAGCCGCTCGCACACCCGGATCACGTCGAACGAGTCGACGAACCCGGGCGCCGCCGCCGAGAGCTGCCCCGCCCCCTGCAGCACCGTGAGCGCCGCCCCGGCCAGCCGCACCAGCCGCCCGTCCGGCTCCTTCGGCGGCCGCAGCCGCTCCATGGACAGCCCCAGCAGGATCGCGTTGAGCCGCATGAGCTCGGCGAACGGCTTGTGCAGGGTCTCGTCGGCGAGGATCTCGGGCATCAGGTCGGCCCCGAGCCTGCTGGGCGCGTGGCGGTCCTCGGTCATCAGCGGCAGCCGGGTCACCCAGGCCCGCGCCACCTCCCCGAGCGCCTCGCGGACCGTGAGCGCCGGCTCCTCCGCCGGGATCGCCAGGGCGCGCTCGGCCAGGTCGGCGAGGACGGCGAAGTAGAGCGCCCGTTTGCCGGGAAAGTTCGAGTACACCGCCCCGCGCGTCAACTCGGCCCGATCGGCGATCTCGTCGATCTTGGCGTCCCTGAATCCGCGTTCGGCGAACTCCTGCCTCGCCGCTTCCAGCACTCTCGCGCGATTGCGTTCCTGGGCCTCCGCCCTCGTGAGCCGGGCCAACCGTCCTCCGCTCGTTGCCGTCCGCTCTCGAACCAAGATAGCGTGAGCATTCAGATGATGAAATCATTCGAAAACTCAGATCATGTGAAACTGGAGGGCAAGGTCATGACCGAAGTGCCGGAGATCGACCTCACGGACCCGGCGGTGCTGGCGGATCCGTTCGCGGCGTACGCGCCGGTCAGGGAGAAATCACCGGTCGTGCGGCTGGTGGCGCCCGGGCTCGGGCCGTTCTGGGCCGTGACACGGCACGAGGAGGCCCGCGCGATGCTGGCCGACCCGCGCATGGAGATCCGCGGCTCCAGCTTCATGCGCCCCGACGTGCCCGAGCACTGCCTGCGCTACATGCGCACCATGTCCGAGATGAACGGCCCCGAGCACTCCCGCCTGCGCCGGCTGGTCGCGCCCGCGTTCACGCCGCGCCGGGCGGCCGAGTTCGCGCCGCGCATCGAGGAGATCGTCACCCGCCTGCTGGACGAGCTGCCCCAGGACGAGCCGGTGGACCTGCTGGCCCGCTTCGCCAGGCCGCTGCCGATGGAGGTCATCTGCGAGCTGGTCGGCATCCCCGCCGCCGGCCGCCCGGCCTGGCGCGAGTACGGCGCCGCCATCGCCGCGGGCCACGGCGAGAAGTTCGCCCAGGCCATCCCGGCCATCATGGAAGACGCCAAGTCGGCCATCGCGGGGGTGCGGGCCGAACCGCGCGGAGACCTGCTCTCCGACCTGGCCCGCATCAACGAGGAGGACGGCGACCGGCTGTCCGACGACGAGCTCGTCACCATGGTGTGGCTGCTGGTGCTGGCCGGCCAGACGCCGACGAACCTCATCGCCAACGCGGTCGCGGCCCTGCTCGCCCACCCCGCCCAGCTCGCCGCGCTGCGCGCCGACCCCGGGCTCATGCCGCGCGCCGTCGAGGAGCTGGCCCGCTGGTGCACTCCGCAGCCGATGACCGTTCCCCGCTTCCCGTCGGAAGACGTGGAGATCGGCGGCGTACGCATCCCGGAGGGGGAGCGCGTCACCGCCTCGATCCTCTCCGCGAGCCGGGACGAGCGGGTGTTCGGCGACCCTGGCACCCTCGACATCACCAGGGAGCCGGGGCCGCATCTCGCCTTCGGGCACGGGCCGCACTTCTGCGTCGGGGCGTCGCTGGCCCGCGTGCAGACCGGCATCGCGCTCGGGGCCCTGCTGCGCCGCTTCCCCCGTCTGGAGCTCGCCGGCGAGGCCGCGTACCTGCCTGACCCGGGCACCCTGCGCCTGGCCTCCCTGCCCGTCACCCTGCACCCGGCCGAGCCGGCTGAAAGGGCCGGCTGAAGGGCCGGTCTAAGGGGGGTTCAAGGGGCGTCCTCGCCGACGAACATGCGGCAGATCGGCACTGTCGGAGGCCCGGCCGCGGCCGCGTACGGCTCGCTGTCGTCACGCGGCTCGTAGCCGAGCTTCATGGCCGAGGTGATGTCCCAATGCCGCCGCGTGTTGGCCGACATGCCGAAGTGCGCGCTCCACCCGGGACCGGCCCTCAACGCGGCCAGCATCAGCGCGCCCACGTCACGATCCGACAGCCACACGCCGAGATAGCGCCGCTCGGACAGCGGGTAGCCGGTCGCGCCGAGACGCAGGCAGACCACGGAGGCGCCGGTCTGATCCGCGTGCAGCCGGCCGAGCGACTCGACGACGAGCTTGCTCAGCCCGTAGGAGCAGCAGGGACGCGGCTCCCACCCGGGGTCCACCGGGCGGTGCTCGGGCCGGTTGTACTCGCCCATCACGTGCACCGTACTGGCCAGGACCACGCGCGGGACGGCATGCGTCGCGGCGGCGTCGAGGACACGCCTGGTGAGGGCCACGTTGGCGTGGTAGACCTCCTCCCAGCGGGCATCCGTCCTGGGATCGGCCGCCAGGTGCACCACCGCCGACGCCCCGGCCAGCGCCTCCTCGGCCAGCCCCGGCTCGGCCAGGTCGCCGGCCACGACCTCCTCACCCGGAGACACCGCACCGGTCACCCGGTCGACGATCCGCAGCGGATGCTCCTTCAGCAGCGCCGGCCGCACCAGTCTGCCCACCCGGCCGAACCCGCCCGTCACCACAACCGGCCCCATGCCACGCCTTCCTCTCCTCTCCCCGACCGTACGTCGCCCTCTGCCCCCTGACCACTTCCTCCCCGCCCGGAGGGTGCTCTCCACGCGCTGTGAACGCCGGGCCGTGGCCAGGGCCAGGACGTGAGAACGGTTCTGATACTGTGACGGTCGTTCGACGAGATCGGCCCTTGGAGGTGAGCCCCATCAACGCTGTGTCAGGCTGGGTGCTCCCTTCCATCAGCCAGCCGGCCCACCGGGACTGAGGTGGCCGCGGGAGCGCCCATCGGCGTTCCGAAAGGCATCCATGTCGGTTTTTTCGTCATCCACCACTACCGCTGAGGTCGTCCTGCGGCTCCGGGCCGCCGGATGCGTGTTCGCCGAGGACGAGGCCGCGCTGCTCGTCTCCGCCGCCCCCACCCCCGCCGCCCTGGCCGCCATGGTCGCGCGCCGCGCCGGCGGTGAGCCGCTCGAACACGTCCTCGGCTGGGCGGAGTTCTGCGGCCTGCGGGTGGCCGTGGCACCCGGGGTGTTCGTGCCCCGGCCTCGCACCGCGTTCCTCATCGAGCAGGCGGTCGCGCTGGGGCGCGAGGTCGCGGGGGCGGCGGTGGTCCTGGACATGTGCTGCGGGACCGGCGCGATGGGCGCCGCGGTGAAGGCCCGCCTCGACCGGGCCGAGGTGCACGCCGCCGACCTCGACCCCGCCGCGGTGGGCTGCGCCCGCCGCAACCTGCCCGGCGCGTACGTCTACCAGGGCGACCTGTACGACCCCCTGCCCGTCACCCTGCGCGGCCGGGTGCACGTCCTCATCGCCAGCCCTCCCTACGTGCCGACGGAGTCGGTCGGCCTGCTGCCACCCGAGGCCCGGCTGCACGAGCCGCTGATGGCGCTCGACGGCGGCCCCGACGGGCTCGACGTGGTGCGCCGGGTGATCGCCGGAGCCCCCGGCTGGCTGGCCCCGGGCGGCCACCTGCTGGTGGAGACGAGCGAACGCCAGGCGGAGGCCACGGCGGGCGTGGTGGCGGCGACCGGGCTGGACGCCCGCGTGACGACCTCGGACGAACTGGACGCCACCGCGATCATCGGCACACGCCCTTCCTGATCTCCGGCTGATCGGCGATCATCGTCTCGGAGCCGGACGAAGGAGACATCCCTTGCGGACCTCAGCGATGGCCGTCGCCGTGCTCGCCGGCCTGCTCGCCGGATCGGGGGCCTCCCCGGCGGAGGCGACCACGACCCCGGCGGGGGCGGTCGCCATCCGGGCCACGGTCGCGGCCCCGGTCCGGGCAGCCGCCACGGCGGGAGCGGGCGCGGCGGCGGACGACTACTGGGTGGTCGGAGGGGATCAGACCGGCAGACGGCTGACGGCCTACGATCCCGCCGTCGCCGACTGGAACACCGCCCAGGCCGTGAAATGGAC
Organism: Nonomuraea maheshkhaliensis; assembly: GCF_039529435.1. Classification (NCBI taxonomy): domain Bacteria; kingdom Bacillati; phylum Actinomycetota; class Actinomycetes; order Streptosporangiales; family Streptosporangiaceae; genus Nonomuraea; species Nonomuraea maheshkhaliensis. The sequence continues at coordinate 20,476 of NZ_BAAAMU010000148.1, read as the reverse complement.
CTGGCAGCCCAGCGTCACCCCCGCCGGCTTCAGCGCCGACGAGGTCTCGGCGTTCGGGCTGATCGCCGACTTCAAGCTGCGCCGCCGCCCGTCCGGCGCGCGGAGCTTCGTGGTGGCGGCCGGCGGCAGCAGGGGCGTGGCCGCCGTCGTCTCCTACCCGGGCGGCACCCGGCAGTGGGCGCGCGTCCTGCCCGGCAACCTGCACGCCGCCGAGCTGCTCCCCGACGGCAACGTCGCGGTGGCCGCCTCCACCGGGGGCTGGGTCAGGGTGTACGCCTCCTCGCAGGGCCCGAGCGCGGCCGCGTACGCGGAGTTCCGGCTGCCCGACGCCCACGCCGCGCTCTGGGACCCGCTCATCAGGCGGCTGTGGGTCATCGGCCGTGACCCCGACTCCGACGACCGGCACATCCTCACCGCGCTCGCGGTCGAGGGCACCCCGGGAGCCCCGGCGCTGCGCGAGGACACCGGCCGCCGGGCCGAGCTGCCCACGGGCGGCGGCCACGACGTGTACGCCCACCCGCTCGACCCGGGCAAGCTCTGGCTCACCACCGGCTCGGCCGCCTACGTGTACGACAAGACCGCGCAGACCTTCACCCCCGCCCCCGCAGGGGCGAGCAGGAACGCCGTCAAGTCCATCGGCAGCCAGCCGTCCGGCCAGATCGTCCAGACGCGGGCCGACTTCGCCAAGTCGCCGCCGGGAGCGTGCACCGCCAGCACTTGGTGCACCGACACCGTGGACTTCTTCGCGCCCGCCATGACCCGCAAGCGCACCGGCGCTGCCTTCTACAAGGCGCGGGTGTGGAGCCCGTACTACGGCGTCGTGGATCAGAGCGTGCGCGGCACCGTCTGGGGCCGTGGCCGGGCGGCGTCGGGAGCGTGGGACGCCGGCGCGGCCCGGATCGACGGCAACGGCGGCATCGCGGCGGTGGCGCTGGCGGCGCTGCCGGACGGCGGGCTGCGCCTGCTAACCGTCGTCCCGGGCAGCGGCGTCTGGGACCGGGGCCGCAGCCCGGCCGGGGTCTGGGACGACCACGCCACGAAGATCGACGGAAACGGCGACATCACCGACATCTCCGCCGCCGCCCTGCCCGACGGCACCCTGCACGTGCAGACCGTCGTACCGGGATCGGGCGTGTGGAACCGCGCCCGCTCCGCCGCCGGTTCCTGGGACGCGAGCGCCGTGAAGATCGACGACAACGGCTCCGTCGCCAGGGTCTCGGCCGCCGCCCTGCCCGGGGGCGCCCTGCACGTGCAGACCGTCGTGCCGGGGGCGGGTGTGTGGAACCGGACGCGCTCCGCCTCGGGGACCTGGGCCGCCGGCTCGGTGAAGATCGACCCGAGCCCGGCGGTGACGGCCGTCTCGGCCGCCGGCCTGCCCGACGGCACCCTGCACGTGCAGCTCGCCGTGCCGGGATCGGGCGTGTGGGACCTGGCCAGGAGTACGGCGGGGGCCTGGGGCGACCGTTCCAGGATCGACGCCAACGGGTCGGTGAGCGCCCTGGCGGCGGCCGGCCGGGCGGACGGCGGCCTGCACGTCCAGACCGTGGTGCCCGGCTCCGGTGTCTGGGACCGCACGCGCGCGCCGGCGGGGACGTGGGACCCGTCCGCGACGAAGATCGACGCCAACGGCAGTGTCCTCGACGTCTCCGCGGCCGGGCTGAGCGACGGCGGCGTGCACCTCGTCACGCTGCCCGACATCGCTTAACGGATTCGCCCCTTTTACAGCGGGGCATGCGGATGTCCGTTCGTGGACTTCGCCGCCGAACCGCGCTTTCATGTGCTCCGTCGATTTTCATGACGGAGGATCAAATGGCTCGTTCACGGAAAATTCTACACCTCGCCCTCGTATTCACGGCGGTGATGGCCGCCGCCCCGCCGGCGGCGGCGGAGCGGCGCGAGCCGGTACGGATCACCCGTTTCCTCGGGGAGCAGCGGATCCCGTACATGGAGCGCTTCGAGGACACCGTCGTGGGCGGCCTGTCCGGCATCGACCGCGACCCGCGCACCGGGACGTGGTACTTCGTCTCCGACGACCGCCGGCGCTACAACCCCGCCCGCTTCTACACCGGAGAGCTGGACATCGACCGGGTGACCGGCGCGTTCACCGGCGTGCGGGTGACCGGGGTGGCCACGCTGACCCGGCGCGACGGCACACCTTACCCGGGCTACGGCAACCCGGAGGCGGCCGACCCCGAGTCGATCAGGTTCGACCGGTGGAGCGGGCGGCTGCTCTGGGGCGACGAGGGCGACCGGCCCGACACGGCGAATCCCGATATTCCTATCTCGCGCGCCGCGGTACGCGGAATGGACCTGAACGGGCGGCACAAGGGAGAAATGCGGACGCCGCCGAATTTGCGCCTGACGGCCACGGAAAACGGGCCGCGGCGCAATTTCGGTTTCGAAGGACTGGCCGTCACGGCACGTTCCGTCACCGCCGTGACGGAAGGCCCGCGCTACGAGGACGGCCCCGTCCCGACCGCGGAGCGCGGCGCGGTGACGCGGCTGACGGTGTGGAACCGCGGCGGCGAGGTACGCGGCCAGTACGCCTACCCGCTCGATCGCCTGCCCGCCGCCCCCAACCCGCCCTCCGGGCACACCGACAGCGGCGTCTCGGAGATCCTGGCCATCGACGAGTTCCGCTACCTCGCCCTCGAACGCGCCTGGATCCAGGGCGTCGGTTACCGGGTCAGGCTGTACGAGATCGACCTGCGCGGCGCCACGAACGTCCTCGACCGCGACTCCCTGCCCCGGAGCGGCTCCTACCGGCCGGTGACCAAGCGCCTGGTCCAGGACCTGGGCGAGTTCCGTCCCCCCGTGCAGAACCTGGAGAGCCTGGCCTGGGGGCCGCGGCTGCGCGGCGGCGAGTGCACGCTGGTGATCGGCTCGGACGACAACTTCGACCAGCGGGAGATGACGCTCATGATGGCGTTCGCCGTCACGGGTTGCCGCTGACCGCGGCGATCACCACGAACTGGGAGTGAGCGCCGGCGGGCGCTCACATGGCGTGGATGCGGCGGCCGGTGACGCGCTGCGGGACGATCCGGATGAAGAGCTTGCGGTCGCCGCCCGCCCACGGGGTCACGTCCGCCCCGGCCACGCTGGCCGCCTCCTCCTCCGGCACGTGGTGCGCCGGCCCCTGCACCAGCACGCTCCACCCCTCCCGGTTGGCCTCGTCGATGTTGTCGATCTGGAAGGCGATGACCAGTTCGACGCCTTCCATCCCGGTACGCAGGTCCTGGTCCATGGCCCCGCCGACGGCCGTGACGAAGACGATCGCCCCTTCGTGCATCGTGTAGTTGACCGGCAGCACCGTCGGCCCGTACGAGCCGTTGAACGCCACCCGCCCGATGCCGCCCGGCGCGATCAGGCGCAGGCACTCGGCCTTGTCCATGGCTTCCAACCTCGGGTGGGCCGTGGCCGGGCCGTACCCGGGCGGGCGGTCCTGGCCGCCGCCCAGCAGGTCCTCGGTGGTCGTGCCCAGGGCGTCGGCGAGCCGGAAGAGGGCTCCGTGGTCGGGATTGTCGGCGTTCTCCTCCAGATATTTCAGGTAACCGGGTGACATGTCCGCGCGCTCGGCGACCTGCTCCTGGGTCAGGCCGAGCCGCTCGCGGTGATGGATGATGCGACGGCCGAGATCGCCGGTGCCTGTCATGATCGGTTCTCCTCGCGTTATGGATGCGGGCGCGCTCGCCCGGTGAGGATCTGCCCCCGACTGTGGACACCGTGACCGGTATGCCCCGGCTCGACGGGCAATGCCCCCATGGGTGGACGGTACCCGCGCAGAAGCACCTCAGCCATGGCCGTACGACTCCGTGACAAGGGACCTTCGTCCCCCCGCTGGGTACGTCATCCTCGTACCGTCGGCACGTCACTGGAGGTATCCGCATGAGAGTGCTCGCCGTACGAGCCCTGCCGCTGCTGATCGTGCTGGGAATGGGTGCGGCGGGTTGCGCGGACCCCGGGCCGGCGGACCCTGGGCAGGCCGAGCCGCCCGCCACCGCCACCCTCCCGGACCCGTCCTCCACCGCCACTGCCTCGGATCCGGCCACCGGCACCCCGGGCCCGGCCGAGACCCAGGCGGCGTCCCCCGGCCCGGGGGAGAGCCTGATCGCGGGTCGCTACCACCCCCTGTGGCCGTTCGCCGGCCCGGCGGAGGCCGCCGCGTGGCAGCGCGCCCACCAGGCCGGCGGGGCCGAGGACTGGCACCTCGACGCCGCCCGCACCGCCGTCGCCTTCACCCGCGACTACCTCGGCTTCACCGAGATCGACCAGGCCGTCAAGGTCGTCCAGGACGGCGCGCACGCCCGGGTACACGTCGGCTACCGCGCAGAGGAGGGGCCGAAGCCGCTGGTGGCGGCCGTGGTCCACCTCATGCGCTACGGCCAGGGCAAGGACGCCCCCTGGGAGGTGGTCGGCACCGACGACACCTCGCTCACCCTCACCAGGCCCGCGTACGGCGCCTCCGCCTCTCCTCCGCTGACGGTCGGCGGGCGCATCACCGGCGTGGACGAGAGCATCAGGGTCCAGGTGCTCCACCCCGGCGCGGACGGCCCGCTGGGCGAGATGTGCTGCCTGAGCGCCGGCGGGGAGAAGGCGGCCTGGTCGGCGAAGGTGGACTTCGCCGCCCGGCCGGGCGGGACGCTGACCGTCGTGGCCTCCACCGGCGGCCACGTCGCGACCGTCGAACGCTTCGCCGTCACGGGCGTGACCGTGCCACGCTGAGCACCCTGCGGCCGCGGGTGAGCCCGGCTCCGGGGCGGCCGTTAGCATCTCGGCCATGGAACTGCGGCAGCTCGAATACTTCGTGGCCGTCGCCGAGGAGGCGGGCTTCACCAAGGCCGCCGCCCGGCTGCACGTCGCCCAGCCGGGCGTCAGCGCGCAGATCCGCCAGCTCGAACGGGAGCTGGGCGAGCCGCTGTTCGACCGGTCGGGGCGCGCCGTGCGGCTGACGGCGGTCGGCGAGGCCGTGCTCCCGTACGCGCGGGCCGCGCTGGCGGCGGTCTCCGGGATCCGGCTGGTCACCGACGAGCTCACCGGGCTGCTGCGAGGCCGGGTCGTGATGGGCGGTGTCTCCACGCCCTCGGTGCTCGACCTGCCCGGCATGCTCGCCTCCTTCCATGACCGCTTCCCCGCCGTGGAGATCGCGCTGGTGGAGAACGACCCGGAGTCGCTGCTCGACGGCGTCACCGGCGGGCGGCTCGACCTCGGCCTGCTCGGGCTCGGCGCCCCGCTGCCGCCTGGGGTGGCGGTGCAGGTCGTCGTGGACCAGAGGCTGGTGGCGGTCGTGCATCCGGACCACGAGCTGGCCGGTGCCCGCTCGGTCACGGTGGCCGAGCTGGAGGGCCGGCGGCTGGTCAGCCTGCCCGCCGGCACCGGGCTGCGGGCGGCGCTGGAGGAGTCGTGCGCGCGGGCGGGGTTCGCGCCGCAGGTGGCGTACGAGGCCAGCGAGCCGTACGTGCTGGGGCAGCTGGCCGCGCGCGGGCTGGGCCTGGCCGTGCTGCCCGAGTCGGCGGTCGCCGCCGCCGCGTCCGAGCTGCGCGTCCTGGAGCTCACCGAGCCGGCCATGCGCGGGCAAATGGGCGTCGTGTGGCGCGCGGAAGGCCCCAGGAGCCCCGCGGCCAGGGCGTTCGTCGAGCACGCCCGCCGCCACCTGCCCGACCTCGGGACGCCCGCCGGCGCCGCCGCTCCCGCCGGCTGACGAAGGCGCCTCCGGCGAGCCGCCCTGAGCCGGGAGGCGGGCGGGCATCGTACGTTCGATGCCCGACTCCGCGACGCTCCGGTCCAAGACAGGGTCGAAACCCCCTCTGACAGGGGATGATCGTCGAAAGGACGACCCTGCGAGGTGCGCATGAGCCACGTGGAAGACCCGGAGCGCGAGTCGCTGGCGGAGCTGGCCCGCAGACACGGGCTGCGGCCCGCCATCGCGCGGCCCGGATTCACCGCCTACCTCCGTCAGCTCTGGGAGCGGCGGCACTTCGTGCTGACGTACGCGACCTCGCGCAACGTCTCCAAATACTCCGGCTCGGCGCTCGGGCAGCTGTGGCAGGTGATCACGCCGCTGCTGAACGCCGCCATCTACTACGTGATGTTCGGTCTCATCCTGGGCGGCAGCCGGGGCATCGAGAACTACACCGCGTTCCTGCTGACCGGCATGTTCGTCTTCACCTACACCCAGCGCACGGTCTCCGCCGGCGCCAAGTCGATCTCCGGCAACCTGTCGCTGATCCGCGCCCTGCACTTTCCGCGAGCCTCGCTGCCGCTGGCGTACACGATCCAGGAACTGCAGCAGCTCGCCATCTCGATGGGCGTGCTGCTGCTCATCGTGGTCATCACCGGGGAGCTGCCGAGCTGGTTCTGGCTGATGATCCCGCTCGTGCTGCTGCTGCAGACGATGTTCAACGTCGGGGCGGGGCTGATCCTGGCCAGGGTCGGCGCGTCGATGCGCGACCTCAACCAGTTGCTGCCGTTCATCATGCGGACATGGCTGTACGCCTCGGGCGTGTTCTTCGCCATCCACGACAAGGTGGTCGGCAGCGCGGGGCTGCCGGAGTGGGTGGCCGCGGTGATGTACCTGAACCCGGCGGCCTCCTACATCGAGTGGATGCGCGACATCCTCATCCCCGGCCACGCGCCGCCGCCGCTGGTGTGGCTGTCGTGCCTGGTGTGGGCGTTCGTCGCGCTCGTGGCCGGGTTCTGGTACTTCTGGCGGGCCGAGGACCGCTACGGCCGGGGCTGAGCCGACTGATGAGGGCGGCTCAGCCCTTACGGCGGGCGTCGAAGAAGGGCCTGATCCGCTCCTTCTTGCCGGCCTTGATCAGGGTTTCGACTGCCTTTGAGGTCGACGACGCCGAAGCGGCGGCCCGACGGGGAGAACGTGCCCAGGCCGTGGCCGACAGGACGGCCGCGTACGTGCCAGGTGCGCTCGACGGCGCCCTTGAGGTCGTACCGGCGCACGGAGGTCCTGCCGTTCTTGCCCCACCGCACCACCAGGCCCTTGCCGTCGCGCGTCCGCAGGAAGCCGCCCACCGTGATGAGCGCCTTCTCGATGCGGACGAAACGCGGGCGCGGCGAGGGGACGTCGATGGGCGCCACGCCCGCCGAGCGCGGCTCGAAGGCGCCGGGCCGGGCTCCAGCTCCACGCCGTCGGGCCGCTGCCCGGGGGAGGAGCTGGAGCAGACGGTGAGCTGGACGGGCCGGCCGGACATCTTCGCCGCGATCTCCGCCTGGGTGCCCGGCAGGCGCAGGCCGGGGGCGGGCTGGGCCGGCGGGGCGCTGAGCGTGGCGGCCAGGGTCAGGGCGGCGGCCAAGCTCATGATCATGTTGACTCCCGGGGCGGATTCGCCCCCGGGGATACTACAAGATCGTCCCCGCGGTCGATCTCGGTCAGGGGATGAAAGGGGGGAGGCGGGCGGGTTGGATGGTGCGACGCCTCGGAACCGCCGGGGCCCCGTCACGAGGAGAGCCGTCCCATGAGCACGAACGCAGACCACAAGGGCCGGCCCGCCGTCCGGCAGCTCAGGCTGGTGGTCGAGGCCGAGGACTACGAGGCCGCGCTGGCCTTCTACCGCGACGTCCTGGGCCTGCCCGAGGAAGCCGCCTTCACCGCGGACGGCGGCGCGCGGGTGGCCATCCTGGACGCCGGCCGGGCCACGCTGGAGATCGCCAACCCGGCGCAGAAGCGGATGATCGACGAGGTCGAGGTGGGCCGGCAGGTCGCGCCGAAGCTGCGGGTCGCGTTCGAGGTGGACGACGCGGAGGAGGCGACCGGCCGGCTCGTGTCGGCGGGTGCCACCGAGGTCGCGCCGCCCACGCTCACCCCCTGGCAGTCGCTCAACTCCCGCCTCGACGCGCCCGCCGGCCTGCACATCACGCTGTTCCAGGAGCTGACCACCCAGGAGGAACGGGAGCGCATGGACGGTTTCGGCAAGGAGTCGTGACGCCGCGGGTGGGCCGGCGGATGCGAGAGGCACGGCACCTCGCGACGGCGCCGCCGATGACGTGCGGTGTACTCGCGACGGTGGTGTGACGGTGTTGTGACGGCGGAAGCCGGTCGGTGCGTGCGATGACGCGGGGCACACCTGGGGCGGGTATTTGTGCGCGGTTCACCGGTGTGGCGGGACGTTACCTTCCCTGGGAGCACGTGAGCCGGTGGGCGCCGCCTCGGCCAGCGACGGGCGTGCCGCGCCTCCCGCGATCCCGCGAGGGGCATCGCATCCAACACCTTGGAGAATCGCAATGACCATGCCGTCAACCGTCCCGGCCCGCAGTGCCGGGCGCCGGCGTCGCATCGTGCAGGCCGCCGCGGCGACCGCGGTGGCCGCGGGCGCGCTGCTGGCGGGCAACGCCACGTCGGCCGAGGCGGTGCCGCCGGAGGTGATCAGCCGCTGGAACAACGAGCTGATCCACTCCAACAGCCTCAGCCCCGGGTTCAACCAGTTCCTGGCGACCGGGCCGTACACGATCACCGCCAAGCTCACGGCCGTCAACACCGGCTCGGCGGCGATCGACTACACGTGCCTGATCAGCGCCGCCGGCGGCGCCGACACCGACAGGACGGAGGTCACCCTGCCCGCCAACGGCAAGGTGAGCATCTTCCTGAACGTCGTGCACAACTACACCAGCGCCGGCCAGCTCAGCTTCGGCTGCACCAAGCCGGGAGGCACGGCGCAGGTCCGGATGCGGCAGGTGAAGATCACCGCGGTCAAGGTCAACTCGCTGGACAACCAGCCGTTCTGACCCTGATCCACCCCGGAGGCGCCGCACCGTGGCGCCTCCGGGTTTCCCGGCCGTAGGGGAGGCGTCCCGCCGGCGCGGTGGGACGCCTCCCGCCCCCGCGCTACTTCATGGCCCGGCGCGACCGGTCGGAGTGGCCGTTGTGCGGCGTCTCGACGAGCGGCGTGTCCACGAGGTGCTCGACCAGGAACCAGGTCTGCAGCTCGCCCGTGCGGATGACCCCGGAGACCAGCAGGTCGTTGGTGCCGTCGTCGCCCATCTCCTCGGCGCGCGCGGCGGCGTCGTGGCAGGCCACGAGGATGGTCTCGTGGGCCTCGATCAGCCGCGAGAGCATCGCCGGTACCTCCTCGGCGCCGTTCGGCGGGCGCGGGATGACCGTGATCTCCGCGACGTGCCGCGGGTCGCCGACCGCGATGCCGCCCAGGGTCTGGACGCGCTCCGCGAGCTGGTCCACGAGTTCGAGCTGTTCGCCGGCGTGCTTGTCCAGGAGCAGGTGCAGCTGGTAGAAGGTCGGGCCGCGCATCAGCCAGTGGTGCTTCTTGTACAGGGCGTACAGGATCTGGGTGTCGGCCAGGATCTGGTTGAGCCGTCCGCACGAGTAGCTGCGGGCCTCGTCCGACAGGCCCAGCGGCCACGACCGGACCGTGCCGAACTCCTGGATCTGGGTGCCGTCCACGTGCAGCCAGGGCTGGCTGCTCGTCGTCTTCCTCGACGCTTTGCTGGTGGTGCTGCTGCCTTTGGCGGGCACGATCATCTCCCGGTGCGGTGGTTTTGAGCCGATCTGCCGACGAACCTTCCCGTATGTCCGCCCATCGGAGCCCAGCTCAGGTCCAACGCCTGGCAAAACTTGTTCCACCCCGGCGCTCCCGACGGCCGGTCCCGGGTGGTCAGCCGCCTGCGGCGAGCCGGTCGAGCCACTCCTTCAGCAGCTCCCGTTCGGGTCCGCTGAGCGTGGTCTGCTCGGGCAGGGTCGCGCGCAGGGCGCGGGCGGCGCCGGCCGGGCCGGCGTCGCGTACGGCGGGCTCCAGGACGGTCACCGCCGTGACCATCGACTCCCTGAGCGTGCTCAGCAGCGCCGGATCGCGCTGCTCCTCGGGCAGGGAGAGCCAGGTGAGCACCGCGCCGCGCGCCGTGGCGTGGATGATCGCGACCGCGAGCTCCTCGCCGACGCGCAGCCAGCCGCCGGCGGCCAGGCGGCGGATGCGGCCCTTGAGGATCTCCATGCCGGCCTGGAAGGCGGGGGAGGCGGAGCTGGTCGGCTCGCCGTACATGAGCGTGTAGAGGGCGGGGTTGGACAGGCCGAACTCGACCGCCAGGTCCCAGCCCGCCCGCAGGTCCTCGATGGGGTCCGGCGGGTCGGGATCGACCCGCTTGGAGGCGAGGAACATGGCGAAGCCGTGTTCGGCGACCGCTTCGAGCAATCCCTCCTTGTCGCCGAACAGCCGGTAGATGGCCGGTGCCTGCACTCCCGCCGCGACCGCGACGGCGCGGGTGGTGACGGCGTCGCGGCCCTCGCGCGCCAGCAGGCCGGCGGCGGCCTCGACGACCCGCTGCCGGGTCTGCTCGCGGCCGGCGAGCGCGGCGTCGGAGTCGTCGGCGGGTGGAGGCGATGGCATGGATCAACGATATCGCACTCTTGATTCCGCCGTTAATATCAGTGATACGGTAAAAGTGTTTCCACCGGAATCATTGGAGTGCATCATGATCATCGTGACCGGAGCCACGGGGCTGCTCGGACGGCAGATCGTCGGGCGGCTGCTGACCCGCGTACCGGCCGGCCGGATCGGCGTCAGCGTCCGCGACCCGCAGAAGGCGGGGACGCTCGCCGCCCAGGGCGTACGGGTGCGGCAGGGCAGCTTCGCCGACGCCGGCAGCCTGGCCCACGCCTTCGAAGGCGCCACCCAGGTGCTGATCGTCTCCGTCGACCTGATGGGGGAGGAGGCCGTGCGCCTGCACCGTACGGCGATCGAGGCCGCCGTCGCGGCCGGGGCTCGCCGCGTCCTCTACACCAGCCACATGGGCGCCGCCGCCGCGTCGCGGTTCCAGCCGTGCCGCGACCACGCCGCCACCGAGGACGCGCTGCGGGCCTGCGGCGTGCCGTTCACGTCCCTGCGCAACGGCTTCTACACCAGCAGCGCGCTGCGCTTCTTCGGGGACGCGGCCCAGACGGGGCGGGTCGACCTCCCGGCGGACGGGCCGGTCAGCTGGACCGCCCACGAGGACCTGGCCGAGGCCGCCGCCGTCATCCTGGCCGACGAGGATCGCTTCGACGGCCCCACACCCCCGCTGACGGCGGCCCAGGCACTGACGTACGCCGACATCGCCGGCCTCGCCGCCGAGCTCACCGGCCGCCCGATCACCAGGAACACGGTGCCCGACGAGCGGTTCCTGCACGGGATGACCGGCCACGGCGTCCCGGCCGAGCTGGCGGAGCAGCTGCTCGGCGCCTTCACCGCCGCCCGCGCCGGCGAGTTCGCCGCCACGGACCCGACCCTGGCCACCCTGCTCGGCCACGCTCCCACCGACCTGGCCACCCTCCTGCGCCGCCACCTGTCCACCCCCGCCCCGAGCGCCGCCCGGTAGCCGAAGTCGACGTCGGCGGTCTCGAACCGGCCGTCGAGGCCGTCCAGGTAGTGGGGGAGATGCCGCCCGAGGGTGGTGAGCGCCGGCGAGGCCAGGTCGGCACCGACCGGGCCGATCCCCAGGGTGGCCCAGTCCAGCACGACCGTGGTGCGGCCCTCCTTCGTGGCTCTGAGGTTACCGAGGGAGAGTTCGCCGTGCACGAGGACCTGCGGCAACCGGGACAGCCGCCGCACCAGGTCACCGCGCCGGTCCCAGAGCGCCGCAATCCTCGGGTGTACGTCCAGTCCGGTCCAGTCCAGGTCGCTGACCGCGATGCGCTGGGCTCGCGCCGCCAGCAGGCCCAGTGACGCGGATCGGCAGCGCCGGCCGCGAACCGCCCGGACGGCCCGGCAACGCGTCCAGCACCGTGGAAGGGAGGCGACTCGTCATCCACGGCACGGTAGGCGATCACGCCACCGTCGCACCTTCCCTTTCCCGGCCCTTCTCCGGCCCTTCTCCGGCAAGGGGCGGGCAGGGCGGCGGGTGCGGCCGCGGCCCTGCCCGGAAGGTGTCAGACGCGGTCGGCGGCGATCAGCAGGTACTGGAAGCTGCCCCCCTTGTACGCCTCCAGGAACGCCTCCTCGATCCCCGTCGCCAGATGCGTCCTGGCCCGCAGCTCCCAGTACGGGATGGTGGCGGGCGTGAGGTCCACCACGCTGACCGGGACGAGGCGGTTGGCCGCCAGCTCCTTGAAGTACGTGCTGCGCGAGTGGATGTCGCAGATGTAGTGGGCGTTGATCTGGCTGATCGCCCTGGACGGCAGGCCGTAGGCGTCGTTGTAGCAGCCGGTGATGCACACGTAGCGCCCGCCCCGCCGCAGCAGACGGGCGTGCTCGGCGAACAGCAGCGACAGCTCCACGTACATGGTGCTCTCGTTGTTCCAGCTCGCCTGGAAGGCGCCGGTCTCGAAGCCGGTGTCGAGCATGTTGCGGAAGTGGAAGCGCACCCGGTCGTCCACGCCGCGCTCCTTGGCCTGCTGGTTGGCGAAGGCGACCTGGGACTCGGAGATGGACACGCCGTCGACCTGGCAGCCGAAGCGCAGGTTGGCCAGGATGCTGGAGCCGCCCCGGCCCGAGCCGGCGTCGAGGACGCGGTGCTCGGGGCGCAGCGGCCCGAGGTGGGCCATCAGCGTGTGCGCCTGCGCGCTCTCCAGCCGGTGCAGCTCCTGGACGACGCGTTCCTCCTTCGACTCGGCGGGGGCGTCCAGGACGGACCAGTCCACGTCGCCGATGCCGTAGTGGTGGTGGTAGAGGCCGTCCACCTCCCCCAGCCGCAGGTTGACGGGGTTTTCCTCGGTGTTCCAGTAGTCGGCGACGGACTGCTGGTAGAGGCTGCTCAGGACAGGCGAGGCGTTGGACGTGACGGTCACAGCGGGCTCCTTGGCATCAGGTGGGTCGTCAGGACTGGTAGCGGCTGGTGCTCTGGTGCCACTCGAGGCCCCCGGCCATCCACGCCTGCGCGCCGCGCAGGAAACGCTTGAGCTCGGGGGAGGGGAGGGCGGCCAGCGAGCGCTGGCTCTGCTCGAACCCGCGCACGAAATGGTTGTGCAGGTGGACGGTGCGTTCGGTGGCCTCGCGGATCGAGCAGCCCTCCTCGGCGGCCGTCAGCAGGATCACGTTGGAGTCGGGCAGCTCGTCCGCGGCCTCCCGCTCCACCGAGTGCAGGTCGTTGACCAGCACGCTCGCGGTGCCGGCCTGCATCAGCGCGGTGTGGAAGCGCGGCTCGCCGAACAGGTTCGCGGGCAGCTCGTAGCCGCCGACGACGTCGATGAGGACCATGGAGGTGTAGAAGCTGTCGTGCTGGCGGGCCGCGAGGTAGCGCCACACGGGCGGCGGCGTCTCCAGGTAGCGCCAGGCGGCGTAGGCGGCCCAGCTCACGTACATCTGACTCGTGATGCCGCGGATCCGCATCACCTGCGCGGGGGTGGAGTGGCGGGCGGCGTGGCTGGTGGCCGAGCGCAGCGCGACCAGGACGGGATCGCTCCTGATGTGCTCCTCCAGCTGCTCGGTGTAGCGGCCGGCGTCGGGCGGCGGGTCCATGGCCGAGGTGACCAGCGCCAGCCGGGGCGGCAGCTCGGTGGGGGTCGCGCCGAGGTCGCTCTCGTCGGCGTAGTAGTCGTCGGCCGCCCACCACGCCGCGTTCATCTGGGCGGCGATCAGCAGGTGGTCGGGGTCGTCGCTGTCGGCGTGGGTGAGCATGGCCAGCCGCCCGTAGCCGGTGGCGGCGAACTGCTCCATCCGCCCCTCGTGGACGCCGGTCCGCTCCGCCCACGCCACCAGGCGCCGGTCGACCTCCGCGCCGAGGTCGTCGTCGACGCGGACGGTCTCGGGCACGTAAAGAGGCGGGTAGGTGCCGTCGCCCCACTCCCGCTCGCGGCAGGCCAGCGGGGCCAGGCTGAGGCCGCGGTCGCCGCCGGTCGCGCGCGGCCCGCCGGGGACGCCGTCCTCGTGCCCGTCGCCCTCCTCGAACCCCGGCCGGTACGGGCGCAGCGCCGAGCGCAGGCTCAGCGTGTACGCGCCCAGCCCCGTGGGCCCGGCGGGCACCGGCGTAGCGGAGGGGTCGAATGTGGAGGGATTGAATGCGGAGAAGTCGAACATGTCGCGTCTCTCCCTAGGCTCGGCGGTCAGGAACGCGGGGCCGCGATGTCGACGTCCTCCAGGATCCCGATCGCGTCGGGCACCAGCACCGCCACCGAGTAGTAGGCGCTGACCAGGTAGGACATGACGGCCTGTTCGTTGATGTCCATGAAGCGCACGTTGAGGCCGGGCTCGTACTCCTCGGGGATGCCGGTCTGGTGCAGGCCGACGACCCCCTGATCGTCCTCGCCCGTACGCAGCGCCAGGATCGAGGTGGTGCGCCCGTCCGAGACCGGGATCTTGCCGCAGGGGAAGATCGGGATGCCGCGCCAGGCGGGCACCTCGTGGCCGTTGACCTCGGTGCTGCCCACGACCAGCCCGCGCTTGTTGCACTCGCGGAAGAACGCGGCGATGGCCTTGGGATGGGCCAGCAGCAGGCGGGTCTTGCGGCGCATCGCGATCAGCTCGTCGAGGTCGTCCGGCGTCGGCGGCCCCGACCAGGGGTAGATCCGCTGGTCGTAGTCGGTGTTGTGGAGCAGCCCGAACTCGCGGTTGTTGAGCAGCTCCCACTCCTGGCGCTCGCGCAGCTCGTGGATCGTCAGGCGGAGCTGCTGCTCGATCTGGTTCATCGGGTCGTTGTAGAGGTCGGCCACCCGGGTGTGCACGCGCAGGATGGTCTGCGCGACGCTGAGCTCGTATTCGCGCGGGTGCAGCTCGTAGTCGACGAACGTGCCGTCGATGACGGGCTCGCCGGTGTGGCCGGCTGACACGGCCACCGCCGCCTCGCCGCGCCGGTTGACCGGCCGCCGCAGGCTCTCGCGGTAGCGGGCGACGTGCTCGCGCAGCGCCGGGGAGCGCTCGGCCAGCCGGCGCAGCTCGTCGCGCGGCGCGAACAGGATCGTGCAGGCCGTCGCCGTCCGGTACGTGCACGGCCAGCGCGGGTCGTCCTGGGTGAGCGCCTCGGTGCCGAACTGGTCGCCGCCGGCGATGACGCCGAGGAACTGGGCGTTGCCGTAGCTGCCGGTGGCCAGCCGCTCGACCCGGCCGTGGGCGATCACGCCCGCCTCGTTGACCGGATCGCCCGCCCTGACCACGACCTCGCCGGCCCGGTATTCGCGCGCCGCGAACGACTCCGCCAAGGACGCCAGCACGCCCGCGTCGCCGAAGCCGCGCAGCGCGGGGATCTCCGTCAGCGTCTCCGGCACGATCCGCACGTCGTCGGCCCCGCCCAGCGTCACGGCCACGCGCCCGCGCCCGACCCGGTGCGTCAGCCGGCGGTTCACGCGGTAGGTCCCGCCCCGCACGTCCACCCAGGGCAGCATGCGCAGCAGCCAGCGGGAGCTGATGGCCTGCATCTGCGGGCGGGTCTTGGTGGTGGTGGCCAGGTTGCGCGCGGCCCGCGTGTCCAAACTCAGCCGAGTGTCCGTGGGCTCGGTGGGCATTGCTCCTCCGGGGGGTCGGGCAAGCGGTCGCTACTTAACGTAGTTATACGGACACTAAGCGTAGAGTATCTCGGCAGTGAGGAATGCTGTCCCGGCGTAAGGGCGATGTGACCGTACGGCCACTTACGGGCCAGGCGGCGGACCGGCCAGTTTCGCGGCCAGGGCGGACACCTGCCGGCGCAGCTCCTCGTCGGCCCAGAAACCGGTGTGGGCGCCGATGCGCGGCAGCGGCTGCCCGTACAGGGAACGGCTGGTCGGCGGGTCGGGCAACTGCTCGTCCACCGTCCCGCTCACCTTCACGGGGCCGCCGATGTAGTCCGTGTCGCACCAGAAGTTCCGCCAGTACGCCACCTTGATCCCCGGCCCGTACGCCAGCCGCCGGAACAACGCCTCGCCGAAGTACGCGGGAAAGCCCCAGGCGTACAGCGTGCGCAGCGGCGAGCCGAAGGTGACCAGGGCCACCCGGTCGCCGACAGGACGGGCCTCCGCCTGCGCCAGCGCCGCGACGGCGATGATCGAGCCCTGGCTGTGCGCGGCCAGCAGCGGGGTCCCGCCGTTGTCGTGCAGCCACCACAGCCGCCGCTGCAGCTCGGGCACCGCCCGCTCGGCGTACGACGGCGGCGCGAGCGGATGGGAGTGACGCGGCCAGAACGTGGCCACGTCCCACAGCACTCCGATGGAACGGCGGTGACGCTCGTCCTTCCAGCCCAGCCGCAGCAGCGCGAGCAGCAGGGCCGGCAGCAGCATCGCGGCCCCTGAACAGGCGGTGATCAGCCAGTTGGGGTTCGTCGGCGGGCCGCCGGACGTGCGCAGCCGCCACTGGATCCACACGAACAGCACGCCCCCGACCACCGCCACCGCCGTGAGCAGCAGATCGAGGTCGCGCGGCGCCTTGGCCAGCGTCCGCGCCCTGGCCACCCGGCCGGGCCACCCGCGCACCAGCCGCCGCTGCCACTCGGGCACGGGGCCGCGCTCGACCGTGGAGACCCACCACTCGGCGTGCGCCTCGCCGGCGACGTCACGCGGGCAGAAGTAGTCGAACACCGCCTGCCTGCCCGTCCATCCGCTGATCAGCCAGCGGGCCAGCTGGTAGAGCGCGAAGCAGGCCACCAGCAGCAGAGGGACGGCGACGAGGTACGGGGTGACGTTCCTGATCAGCGGGAACACGGCGATCGGCGTTTCGTTCCCCGGCGGCGTGGCGACGTCCAGGCAGCCGCCGAGCCGCGGGTCGTGGCAGGGCCGCAACGTGCCCAGCCCCTCGGCCACGATCAGCAGCATGGCCAGCATGAACGTGTTGAGCATCGCCATGGCCACCCCGAGCACCACGAACGGCGCCGCCCACCGGAACCTCCCGCCGCCTTCTTCAGCCTCGGCATCGGAGCCGCTGTCGGACACGCCATCAGAGTCGGCCCCGGACCCATCCCCGGACCCATCCCCGGACCCATCCCCGGGCCCATCCCCGGGCCCGTCGTCGGTGCCGCCTTCGGACCTGCCCCTGGACCGGCTCTCGGAGAGGGCGCCGGCCACGCCGACCGCGATCCCGAGCCCCGTGCCGATCCAGATCCACAGCGAATCCGTGCCCCAGATCGCCAGCACGGCCACCCCGGCGGCGAAGGCCGCGCCCACCAGGACGGTACGCCGGGCGGCCCCCGCCCAGTTCTCCCGGGTCCACGCGCCCGCGACCAGCGTGACGGGGACGAGGAAGAGCATGAGGAAGACGACCCCGTACACCGCGTCCATGAAGACCTGCAAGCCGGGCAGCTCGTGCGGGCCCGCCCCCAGCGGATCCCCCGCCGGCCGGCTCACGGCCAGCACCGCCGCGCCCGCCATGGCCGCGCCCGCCACGCCCAGCAGCGCCCACGACCGCCACAGGTCACGTTCCGCCACGGTGTCGGCGCGCAGCTCGATCGCGCACAGGGCGACGACCGCCGCCGGCACCGCCAGGAGCGGCCAGAGCCAGGCGGCCTCCACCGGCCTGACGCCGTGCGCCGTCCACGCGACCAGCGCCGCGACGAGGGCGAGCGAGCCGGCGACGTGCAGGCGGGTGAGGGCGCGGGTGTGCTGGACGCCGTTCCAGAACGCCGGGTCGCGCAGGCCGGGGAAACCGTTCGCCTGCTCGGGGTGCTCCTTGCCCGGGCCGGGAGCGGCCGGTTTGATCTGGTCGTAGCGGTTCTGGGTGGTGTGGGCGAGCAGATACAGCACGCCGATCAGCAGCAGCGGCGCCAGCGCCCCCACCAGGATCCGCACCGCCGGCAGGTCCGGCGGCAGCACCCAGGCGGGCCAGCGCGCGCACGAGGGCACGCCGCCGCACTGGTAGGCCACGTAGTCGATCGGTACGGCGGCGGCCAGCAGCACCAGGTTGAGCGTCAGGCCGAACGAGGCCAGCCGGGCCGCCCACCGGAACAGCCGGAACCGCACCGGACGGTCGGCCAGCCACGGCGGGAACATGTGGGCCGCCATGTTGGCCAGCGCGAACGGCAGCAGCACCAGCCACAGCACCCGCCACGAGCTGCCCGAGGTCAGGCCGCCCCACGAGTACGCCTCGACGTGCCGCCCGTCGCGGTCGGCCGTGCGGTAGAAGCCGGCGATGCGGTCGCCCGCGACCTGCGTGGGGGCGAGGTCGCCGAGCAGCGACGCGGGCGAGGTCCCGCCCACGCCGTGCAGGCGCAGCTCGGTCACCCCCGACAGGTCGTCCGGGTGGTGACCGGTGACGTGGGACGTGTGCTGCGGCATGGCGCGCCACCTCTCCCTCGGCGGGGCCTCCATGATGAGCCCGCCGGGCGCGCGCCGCATGAGTAATGTTCGCCGAGCGTTTCTGAGTACGGTCGGCAAGGTATGGCCGCCAGCTCGCGCGGCTTACCAGCCCTGGCCGCGCAGGAAGACGGCGCAGCGGCGGGTCCAGTCGGCGGCGGGCTCCTCGTCGGCCAGCCCGAGCCCGTGCCGGCCGCTGGGATAGACGTGCACCTCCTGCCGGACCCCGTGCCGGGCCAGCGCCCGCGACAGCAGCAGGGTGTTGTCGAGCGGAACCCCGTCGTCGTCGGCCGTGTGCCACAGGAACGTCGGCGGCGTGTCAGGCCCGACCCGGCCGGGCAGCGACAACCGGGCCCGCAGCGACTCGGGCGCGTCCGCCCCGAGCAGGTTGGCCGCCGAGCCCTGGTGCGCGGCCGGGCCGGTCAGCGTCGTGACGGGGTAGCAGAGCACCGCCAGGCCGGGACGGGGATCGGCCGCGTCGATCGCGTCGTGCGGACCCTCCGCGAGCGCCGGACCCGTCTCGGTGGCCAGCAACCCGGCCAGGTGGCCGCCCGCCGAGAAGCCGAGCACCCCGACGCGGGCCGGGTCGACGCCGTTGGCGGCGGCGTGGTGCCGGACCCAGCGCACGGCCCTGGCGGCGTCGAGGAGGGGGAGCGGGTGCCGGTGCGGCGCGACCCGGTAGCGCAGGACGAACGCGGCGATGCCCAGCGAGTTCAGCCACCGGGCCACCGGGGCGCCCTCGTGGTCGGCCAGGTGGTGGTACGCGCCGCCGGGGCACACGACGACGGCCGGGGCCGGCGCGCCCGCGCGTACGGGGAAGGCGGTGATGGCGGCCGCGCCGGTCGCCGGCCACAGGGGGTGCTCGCTCATGATCGGCCTCTCGTCTCGCTCGACGACGGATCGTAGCGAGCGAGGAGGCCGCGCCCGGACGCCGGGTCTGCGGACGGCCTACGGAAGATCGTCCTCCGGCGGGACGCCGCTGATGGCCTCGGCCTCGCGCTTGGAGTAGGGGGAGCCGGGCCATTCGACCAGCAGGACGGTGGCGTCGTCGCGCAGCCGGTGCTCGTGGTAGTCGAGATGGTGGCGGATGAGCCGGCGCAGCGTCTCGGGCACGGGCAGCTCGTCGGCCTGGTGCCGGATGAGGAAGTCGGTGAAGCGTTCCATGCCGAACTCCTCGCCGTGGTGGTTGCGCGCCTCGGTGATGCCGTCGGTGTAGAGCAGCAGCCGGTCCCCGCGCTGGAGCTGGGTGTGGCACACCGTCACCGGCAGGCCCAGGCCGGTGCCGGCCGGCGGCGCGGGGGAGCAGTCGAGCTCGACGGTGGCGCGCCTGCGTACGATGACCGGCGGGTAATGGCCGCAGCACACCCATTCGAGATGGCCGCTCACGATGTCGAGCGTGGCCACCACGCAGGTGGCGAACCGGTCGCCGCCGAACTGTTCGGTCAGCGCCCGGTCGATCTTGGCCGCGGACACGGCGAGCCCGTCGCCCTCGTGGCGGCTGTTGCGCAGGGTCGTCAGCGCGAGGTTCGCGGTCAGCCCGGCGCCGGTGTCGTGGCCCATCGCATCGAAGATCGCCAGGTGCGCCTTCGTGCCGCCGAAGGAGTAGTCGTACACGTCGCCGCTGATCTCGTAGGCGGGCTCCATCACCGCGCTGATCACCAGGCGGTCCGTGGCGAACGTGCGCTGCGGCATGAGCCGCCACTCCATCTCGGCCGAGACGCTCATCCGCCTGCGGCGCACGAGCCTGGCGTAGGCGTCGCTCAGGGGGCGCTTGGACACCACCAGCAGGGCCACCAGCCCGGCCAGCCGTTCCATGTCCAGCAGCGCGTCATGGTCGACGGCCGGCAGGGTGACGCTCACCACGCCCAGCCGGTCGGTGCCGTCCACCAGCGGCACCCACCACTGCAGCGGGTCGCGTACCGTCGCCGGCATGATCTTCCCGTGCTGGAAGGCCCGCCCCGCCACCGTGCCCTCGACGGCGATCTCCTCGCTCTCGCGCTCGCCGGCCGGGGCCGGCTCGGCGACCAGCGGGGAGAGCACCTCCTGCTGCAGGTCCGCGAGATAGATCAGCACGTCGCAGAGCCCGACCCGGGCCGCGTGCTCGGAGACCAGGCCGGGGATCTGCTCCAGCGTCGAGGTGTGGCTGGCGGAGATCAGTTCACCGAACATCGCCGCCCGCGCCGCCGCCGACCCTGTCGCCGGCCGGGAATCGTGAGAGGACATGTACTCACCGTAACCACCGGCCGCGGCGACGACGGCGTCCGGGGCGCGCGAACCGCCGGTCCGGGCCCGGCGGCGAGGCCGGGCCCGCGTCGGCCACGCGGTCGCGTCAGCGGCCGTGGCGGCGCCCCA